>JBOGGK010000450.1:0-3644 GCA_050744045.1 Acidimicrobiales bacterium
CTGGAGGGCGGTGCCCGGCGCCCACCCTGGCCAGCCCGTGCTGCTCGTGACCAGTGGCCGGGAGGACGGCCATTATCGCCGCGGGCGCGCCTAGAGGGTACCAATCGGCGAACGGTTCGCCTCCTACCCAGATCTCGAACCGCGGCTCGTCGCCCCAGCCGGCCACATCGCCGGCCTCGGTGGACGACCTGTAGACGCTCACCCAAAAGGGGCTTATGCACGCGGCGGCGAAGGCCGTGGCGCGGGCGCGTACGATTTCTTCCAAGCTCAACATGGGGGGACCTTTCCACCTCGGCGGCCTGCACGCGCGGGCCGGCAGTTGCTGCGGCGGGTGGGCTCCGAGCACCGAAGCGAAACGAGTGGAAGCCTCCCCCAACGTTAGCACCTGCTGCTTCGCGGTTGAGAGCCGGGCCCCGGCAAGCGAGGCCGCGAAATGCGGGCGGGCGGGGCAGGGCTCGGAGCTCGTCCGCGGGGTACGTGCCACAGCTGTGCCGTGGTTGGGCTTCGCTGGGCTAGGGTTTCTTGGCCGGCACCACCTGCAGGTGCAGCTCGGCGAGCTGGGCGGGGCTGACCGGCGCCGGCGCCCCCATCATGAGGTCGCGGGCGCTCTGGTTGAGCGGGAAGGCGATGACCTCGCGGATGTTGGGCTGGTCCTCGAGCAGCATGAAGAACCGGTCGAGGCCGGGAGCGATGCCGGCGTGGGGGGGCGGGCCGTAGCGGAAAGCGTGCCAGAGGGCGGGGAAGGACCGCTCCACCCGGTCTCGGGAATAACCGGCGACGGCAAACGCCTTTTCCATCACCTCGGGGAGGTGGTTGCGCACCGCGCCCGAGGAAAGCTCGAGCCCGTTGCAGACCACGTCGTACTGGAACGCCAGGATCTCCCCGGGATCCTTCGTCTCCAGGGCCTCCAGGCCTCCCTGGGGCATCGAGAACGGGTTGTGGGAGAAGTCCCATTGGCCCGTGTCGGCGTTGCGCTCGTACATCGGGAAATCGACTATCCAGCAGAACGCGAGCAGCTCGGGGTCGGCCAAGCCAAGCTCCCGGCCCAGGGAGAGGCGGACCTGGCCCAACGGGGCACTGGCCGACGCCGCTGGCCCGACCGAGGTGAGCACGGCGTCCCCGGGGGAAGCCCCGGCGGCGGCCACGAGCGTGCCCGTCTCCGCCGTAGTGAGCTTGCGGGCGAGCGGGCCCCGGTACTCGCCCCCGTCCGGGGCCAGCTGTAGCCAGCTGCCGGTGGCGCCAGCCGCCCGGGCCGCCTCGGCAAAGCCGTCGAACCAGCTCCGAGGCCGGGCCGCCGCCCCGGGGGCGAGCAGGGCCCGAAGGACGTTGCCCCGCGCCGGGGCCTCGGCGAACATCGGCAGCTCGGTCCGCCCCCCGAGAGAGGAGGTGAAGTCCACGACCTCCATGGAGAAGCGGAGGTCGGGCTTGTCGGTACCGTAGCGGGCGATGGCGTCGGCGTAGCTCAAGCGGGGGTAGGGTGCCGGCGCCTTCTTGGTGGTGAGGGAGGAGACCAGGTGGCCGAAGAGCAGCTCGACTTCGCGGAACACGTCGTCCTGGGTGGCGAAGGCCATTTCCATGTCGATCTGGTAGAACTCGCCCGGGCTGCGGTCCGCCCGGGAGGCCTCGTCCCGGAAGCAGGGCGCCAGCTGGAAGTAGCGCTCGACCCCGCTCGTGATGAGCAGCTGCTTGAACTGTTGGGGCGCCTGCGGCAAGGCGTAGAACTCGCCCGGGTACAACCGGCTCGGCACGAGGTAGTCCCGGGCCCCTTCGGGGGACGAGACGGTGAGGACAGGGGTCTGCACCTCGAGGAACCCCCGTCCCGCCAGGTGGCCCCGCACGAGCTGGGTGAGCCGGGCCCGCTTGGCGAGGCGCTCCACCATCGGGCCCCGGCGGAGGTCAAGGTAGCGATAGGTGAGGCGGGCCTCCTCACCCACATCGGAGTCGCGTTCGACCGGGAAAGGGAGCACGTCGGCGGACGAGAGGACCTCGACCGCGGAGACCTCCACCTCGACCTCGCCGGTTGCCAGGGAGGGGTTGACGCTGTCGGTAGGGCGGGCCACGACGGTGCCGGCAACCGAGACCACGCTCTCGAGGCGGAGGCGCGAGAGGGCCTCGAACGCCTCCGTGCCCGGGTGGCACACGAGCTGTACGACGAGGGCGCGGTGGTCTCCGCGCAGGAACTCACCGCCGGGCGCCGGCAGGTCTGCTTCGGTGCCAGCGGGGTCGCGCAGGTCGACGAAGACTAGGCCCCCGTGGTCGCGCTTGGCCGCCACCCAGCCGGCGAGGCGGACCGAAGATCCGGCGTCCCCCAGGCGGAGCGTGCCGCAGCGGGTGTCGCGGTAGCGGTTGGCGGTGAACGGGCCAGGCGCGCCGGGAGCGCCGTCGGGGGGGCTGGTCTCGGGCATGTCCGGACGAGGATACCCGCCTGCGGGTCCCATAGGCTGGGGGCCAGAGCGATAGGGAGGCGCGAGATGGCAACTTCTACCCAACAGCTTCGGCGCCCGCCGCCGGCTCGACCTGGGCGGGCAGGCCTTCAGCGTGTACAGCCTGGAGGCGCTGGCGGGACGGGCCGGCTTCGACGTGGCCCGCCTCCCCTTTTCCCTGAAAATCCTGCTGGAGAACCTCCTGCGCCGCGAAGACGGCGTCCACGTGACGCCGGAGGGCATAGGGGCCCTGGCGTCGTGGGCCACCGCCACCGCTGAAGGGGGGAGGCGGGGCGGCGGGCGAAACAGGCCCAGGTCGCTTTTTCACCGGCCCGGATACCCATGCAGGACCTCACCGGGGTCCCCGTCGTGGCCGACCTGGCCGCCATGCGCGACGCCGTCGTCGGCCTCGGCGGAGATGCCGGGCCGTGCACCCCGGGTGCCGGCGGAGCTGGTCACCGACCACTCGGTGGTGGCGGATTACTCCGGCCGCCCCGACGCCTTCTCCCGCAACATCGACCTCGAGTTCGCTCGCAACGAGGAGCGCTACCGGTTCTTGCGCTGGGGCCAGCAGGCATTGGGCCCCTTGGCGGTCGTGTCCCCAGACACCGAGATCTGCCACCGGGTGAACCTCGAGCACTTGGCGCGCGTGGTGTTCGCCACCGAGCACCTACGTGCGCCGGCCGCCCTACTTCGACGGCATGCCGGAGCAACCACCGGCGTTGACCGACGTCCGCGGCGCCCGCGCCCTCGCCAAGCTGGGCGACTCGGTGACGACCGACCACATTTCGCCTGCCGGTAGCATCCGCAGGGGTCCTGGCGGGCAAGGAGTACGGCTCGGTGGCGTCCCTTGGGCTGAGCGGCGAGGAGGTGTTCGACATAACCGGCCTCGAGGGGGCAGGCGACGGGGCTTTTCCCCAACGCCTGGACGTTTCGGCGAGCGGCAACAACTTCCAAGTGCAGCTGCGTATAGACACGCCTGCCGAGGCCGACTACTACCGCCACGGTGGCATCTTGCCTACCTGGTGCGCCAGCTCAGCCGCCGCCGGTCGGCCCCGCGGGCAACGGCAGGTTGAGTCGCGCTGGGGCGCTCTCCTTGGTCGCCGGCGTACGCCGGCACTGGCGGCGCGAAGCCTGCCCGGCTGCGCCCCGAGGATTGCCCGCGCCTACAACTGGGTAAACGCACTTACTGGAATAACCACGTCTAAGGGCTTCACCCAG
>JBOGGK010000451.1:0-3818 GCA_050744045.1 Acidimicrobiales bacterium
ACCCAACCTTGGACCTGGCCTATTTCGACGCCCCTGGCCTGTCCCAAGTCATCGGCGGCTTTTCCCTCGGGTACTTTGCCGAGGCCTTGCGCTGGCTGAGGGCGCAGCCAGGCGTGAGCCCCGGACGGGTCTGGGTGGCGGGTTGGTCGCTCGGCAGCGAGGCCGCCCTGCAGCTCGGCGTTTACTACCCGGGCCTAGTGGACGGGGTGTTGGCTCTCGAACCCAACGACGTGCCCGCTTGTTCATGGGACCCTGGCACCGGCTTCGCCATCTGGACCCAAGGGGGCCTGCCCCTGCCCTGCACGGACCAGTCGAACCCGCTCCCCGCCGACAACCCGGAGGCCGTGATACCAGTTGCCAGGATCCGTGGCCCGGTCTTTATGGACTGCGGGGGAGCGGACGGGATTTGGAACGCCTGCACGTACGCCCACAACATGATGGCCCAGCTGCAGCGTGCCCACGACCGCTACCCTCACGAGCTACTCGACTACCCCGGGGCAGGCCACGGCCTCGGCGCGCCCGTTCCCTATGACCCGGGGGTGGCTTCGCTCGAGTACTACTACGGGCTCGGGGGCCAGACCGTCCTTTCCAACCCGGTGGCGCTCGCCAGCCAGTGGAGCAACTTCCTTGCCTTCCTCCGGCGCTGAGCTGGACGGCCGAGCCTTGCGTAGCCCGCTTTACTCGATCTGCGCCGGCCAGCGTTGGCCGCGCACCTGATGTGCCGTTCGGTGCCGCCTCCTACCTCTCGCTATGGTGCGATCTTGGGCGGACATTCTGTACGAAACAAGCCAAAAGGAAGTATTGGGGATCAACGAATCTCGCGATCTGCCGGCAACGTCTTCCGCCACGCCGGCGCCACCTACCTCCCGCTCTACGAGGGCAAGATGGCCCACCACTTCGACCACCGCTGGGCGACCTACCGGTCCGACCGCGGCGACTTCGAGGCCTTCCCAAAGAGGTCGAGGACCGCCTCGGCCGCTGGCCCCACGCCTGGCTCCTCGGCTTCCGCGATATCACGAACGCAACAAACGAGCGCACGGTCATCGCAGCCGTCGTTCCCCGCGCTGCCGTTGGCAACACCCTGCCGCTCGTGGTGGCCCGCGGCGGCACCCGCAATGTCGCCTTCCTCGCCGCCTCCCTCTCCTCATTCGCGGTCGACTTCGCGGCCCGCCTCAAGATCGGCGGGACTCACCTCAACTTCTTCCTCGTCGAGCAGTTCCCCGTGCTACAGCCGGCCACCTACGACCACCCCGCCCCGTGGGACCATGCCTATACCGTGGGCGACTGGCTGCTCCCCAGGGTCCTGGAGCTGACCTACACCGCGTCCGACCTCGCCGGCTTCGCTTCGGACCTCGGCTACGACGGGCCGCCCTTTCCCTGGGACGAGGAGCGGCGCCGGCACCTCCGCGCCGAGCTCGACGCCTGCTTTTTCCACCTCTACGGCCTCGACCGCGACGAGGTCGACTACGTGATGGGCACCTTCCCGATCGTCGAGCGCCGCGACACCGACACCTTCGGCGAGTACCGCACCAAGCGCCTCATCCTGGAGAGCTACGACGCGATGGCCAAAGCCACCGACGCGGGCGAGCCCTACGTGACCCTCCTCGACCCACCCCCAGCATGCCATTCTCTCTCCCATGAGGCCATGAAGGACTAACCCTTGCCCGATCCTCTTTATTCAGCCTGTACAACCAGTCGATCGGCACCGTGACAGCCGACGGCTCATCAGTTTGGGCTGAGGGAGGCCCGACAAACCCCCAATTGGTCATCCCGCTCACTCTGCAACTCGACAACCAGCCCAAGGACGCCCCCTTGGCGGTCCGCCACCATTGGGCTGCTCTCCTCGATGGAGATCTTCGCCGGCGCCGCGCCTGTCTCGCTGGCCGGTCTCGGCGTTCTCGGCCGTCGCCCCCCAAGCAAGTCCGCCCTTGTTACCTCACCGGCTGCCACACGCGCCGGCATGGAGGGATGATGGTGCGCTATGGAAGGGTTTCTCGACGCGAAGACGACCCGAGCAGGATCGGCTACTCCGGGGAAGAGGGTGCTCGCGCCTCGGATCGGCGCCGCACCCCGGGCGGCTGGCACCCGAAGGATGGTGTCGGTTCGCAAGGCCACCGCTGGCTCGGCGGCGGCCGTCGTCCTGGTGGCGGCGTTCGGAGCGGTCATGTTCCCGTTTCGGGGCCATCTGAGCGTGGCGACTGCGGCCTTGGTGTTCGTCGTGCCGGTCCTGGTGAGCGTGGCAGGAAGCGGCTTTGTGCCCGGGGTCGTCGCTACGGCCACCGGGTTCATTGGCTACGACCTGGTGTTCATCCCCCCTTACTACACGCTCTCGGTCGGGGCGGCTCAGAACTGGGTCGCACTCGGGGTCTATGCCGTGGTGATGGTGGTGGCGTCTCGCGTGGTGGCTCAGCTGACCGTGGCACGGGCCGAGGCACTGGGGAGGGCAGCGGAGGTCCGGCGGATGTTCGACCTCTCCGAACTGCTGGTACGTGGGTCGTCGGTTCCAGAGCTGCTGGACACGATCGTCTCCTCCGTACAGCAGGCCTTCGACCTGGAGGGCGCCGCGCTCCTCCTGCCTGCAGACGGGCACCTGGAACTGGTCGCGTCGACCGGCCTGCCTCTCTCGGAGGCCGAGTGTCACCAGCTGTCGTCGAAGACCCCGGTCCCGGTCAGTCTGGACACCGCTTCGGTCGGACGAGGGGGGGTCCAGGCGGTTGCGTTGTCGGCGTCGGGCCAGGCGATCGGCCTGCTGGCGCTTCGAGGACTTCCCGCGAGCAGGAAGGGACACGAGCTGTTGCGGGCGTTCGTCAACCACCTGGCCTTGGCCCTCGAACGGGCACAGCTCCATGAGCAGGCCGTTCAGGCCCAGGCGCTCGCGGAGGTCGACCGGCTCCGCCGTTCCCTCGTGGGGGCGGTCTCCCACGATCTACGCACGCCGTTGGCGACGATCAAGGTGTCGACGTCGACGCTGCTCGACGATCGGTCCTCCCTGAGCGCGGGGGATGCCAAAGAGCTGGTCGGGCTCATCGACGCGCAGGCCGGGCGCCTCGACCGGCTGGTGTCGAACCTGCTCGACATGACCAGGATCCAGTCCGGAGCCTTGGAGCTCCGCCGCCGGCCTACCGCGGTGGTCGGACTGGTCGAGGAGGCGCTTGCCGTCCTCGGTTCCTCGGCCGAGCGGGAGCGAGTCAAGTGGCGCGCGGTCTCGGATCTTCCTCTCGTGGACGTCGATCCCGTCCTCATCTGCCAGGTCCTCGCCAACCTCATCGACAACGCGACCCGCCACGCTCCCGAGGACACGCCGGTGACGGTGTCAGCAGTAGATTGCCCAGACGGATCGGTGGAGGTGTCGGTGACCGATCGGGGACCGGGAGTGCCCCCAGACGAGCGGGCCAGCATCTTCCACATGTTCAACCGTCGGGAGGCTGGCGGCAGGGGAGGGCTCGGCCTCGCCATCGCCCATGCCTTCGTGGAGGTGCACGGCGGCCGGATCTGGGTCGATGGTGGAAGGCATACGGGTGCCCGCTTCGTCTTCACGCTCCCGGTGGCCGGGCCCGAGAAGGTCAGCTGAGTCGTGGCTCGCGTCTTGGTCATCGACGACGACCGGGCCCTGCTGAGGGCGCTGCGGGTCGGGCTGTCCTCTCGTGGCCACGAGGTGAGCCTGGCTGTCAGCGGCAAGGAAGGCCTGTCCAAGGTGGCCCTCGACCCGCCGGAGGTCGTCGTCCTCGATCTGGGCCTGCCCGACTTGGACGGCTTGGAGGTCTGCCGGCGGATCCGCCAGTGGAGCGAGGTACCGGTCATCGTGCTGTCGGCAACGG
>JBOGGK010000452.1:0-2475 GCA_050744045.1 Acidimicrobiales bacterium
CGGTGAATCGTGCCGATACCCATGTTCGTGACGGCCTCGGGCTCACTCATCTTCGCTCCTCGCGACGATGCGGGCGTAGACCGGGCAGTCGACGTCGTGGTGGACGGTGACGTTCCAGACGCCGGCAGCGAGGGGCTGGACGGTCTGGTACGCGCTGCAGTGGCCGCAGCCGCCGGGGATGCGGGCGCCGTCGAGGGGTCCGAGGAGGCTGGTGATGGGGTCGGTTCTGCCCATTTCAGACCACCTCGTGGCGTGGTGGGGAGGTGCGCACGCGAACCACGCACGCCCCTCTAAGGGTGTGCGCACGTGCGCACCCCCAGACGCCGAGGGCACCACGCACGTGCGCACAAACCACGCATGCGCAGTGTGCGTGCAGGTCAGAAGCCATTTTCGACCTCCAAAACGGGGGGGTGCGCACGCCAGCGGAGTGCAACGCCGGGATCGCCGATGGCGCGTGCGTGGTTCCGCTCCACGAGCGTCTTGCAGGCCGCCTGGATTGTGCGTCTCTTGAGGGGTGCGACACCGCTGTCATCGACAGCGAGACGATCACCGATCACACCAACGTCTAGCCAGTCGTCGGCGTCTCGGAGCACCGCGAGCACACGACGCTCGGCTGGCCGCAGCCCGTCGTCGGACGACTGGGCCTGCCCGGGCAGCGCCTCGATCTCGTAGTGGAGCGGGCTCGCGAGGTCGTCGGGGTCGTCGGCCCACACCCGTCGCCGTAGGTGTAACTCGGTCTCCGGAATCTCGTCACCCTCGAAGCTGACCCGGAGGGTGGCAACGGTGGAGCGGTCGGGGTTGGTCGCCTTGTGCTCGACGCCGACCGAGACGAGGACCCGCCCCCACTCGGCCGGACCGGCGCCGGTCATGCGGTGCGCCCCGTGCCCCTCACCCGTTTTGTTCCAATGGGTGACAACCACCAGCGCCACGCCGGCTCCCTGGCAGACCGCTTGCACACCGGACAGCACGGCGCCCATCGCATACAAGTCCGAGGACTTCGCCCCGGCCGCGGCGAGGTACAGCGGGTCGATGATGACCACGGCGGGACGGACCTTCTCGATCTCGTCCCTGATCTCGTCGAGCTGGAGAGCCGAGGTGAGCAAGGGGACCCGATGGCACAGCCGAAGGGGAAGTCCGTCGAGCAAGACACCCCTCGATTCACAGACGGACCGGAGCCGCCTGATCATCTTGCGCTCTCCCCCTTCGCCGAGGAACAGCAACGCCGGGCCGGGTTTGCCGACCGGGTACACCCCCAACCAGGGGGTGTCGCTGGCGACCGAAACGGCTAGATCAAGGATCATCCAGGTTTTCCCGGCCTTCTTCTCGGCTGCGATGACGCCGTACGCGTCCTCGGGCCACACAGGCTGAGCAAGCCAGCGGGGCGCCGGCGCCGCGTCGATCCGCGCTGCCACCTCCGACGCCCACTCGATCGACAGCAACGGGGCGAGGACCGGCTCGTCGTCGCTGAGTTCGTCGGGCAGTTCGAGGCGATCGACCATATCAAGCCACCTTCTCCAGGAGCCGCCGAAGATCAGGAGCGAGGTCCGCCGCCACGCGCTCGAGCGGTTCACCTTCGCCCAGCAGGTTGAATAAATCACAGGCGGCGGTCATCGCTTCACGTGCCTCGAACGCGGCGATGACGCGCCCAGCGAGGGTGCCGTTCGTGTCCCACTGAACCGGCCGGTTCGCGACCAGATCACGCACCCGGGCCACCGACAGGTTGGTCGCCCGGGCCGCGCGGTCGATCCGCTCGCCGAGGGAGTCCTCGTCGGTTCCGCTCAACTCGCCCAGCTCGGCGCTGGTCGTGAACAAGCGCCCCATCGCCGGCAGGTAGAACATGTGCGCACTCACGCGCGAGACCGCAAGCCGATAGCCACGAGCCGACGCCACACATACTCCGGCTAGTCCTTCCTCTGCTCCGAGGTCATGGGGCACTTCGAGCGGCATGGTCAAGCAGGCTCCGGGGCGTCGAGCCCGAGCAGCCGGTCCACCGCCGCCCGGGCGAACACGATCCGACGACGCCCGATGCGGATGGGGGGCACGGGGCACGTGCCGTCCCGAACACTGGCGTAGAGGCAAAAGGATGAGACACCCAGTCGCGCGGCCAGCTCCGGGACAGTGTAAGTGACCCGGGGTTGCACCTCTTCCGGAATCTCGTCGCCTTCGCTGACCCGGAGGGTGGCAACGGTGGAGCGGTCGGGGGCAGTAGCCATCCCCTAACCGTCCCTCTTGGGCGGCAGGCTGAGGGTGTAGAGGAGCTCACCAGGGAGCACCCCGACGACAGCCGCGATTCGGGCGAGCACGACGACGCTGGGAAGCGCTAGGCCGCGCTCGATGCGTGACCAGTGCGCGGGGTCGATGTTGGCTCGCCCGGCAGCGCCGCGGACGCTGAGGCCCAGGCGCCGCCGTTCCAGGCCAAGCCTAGAGGTGGTCTGTGTGGGGGTTGACTCAATCAGCATGGGATCAGCATTACCT
>JBOGGK010000453.1:0-7273 GCA_050744045.1 Acidimicrobiales bacterium
CCCATGCTCCGTTCCCGCAAACCCACCAGCGCCGGCCGGCGCTTCCAGACTGTCTCGGCGTTCACCGAGCTGACGACCGACCGCCCCGAACGGTCCCTCACCGTCCCGAGGCCGGCCACTGGCGGGCGCAACGCCTACGGCCGCAAGACGGCGCGCCACCGGGGCGCCGGGCACAAGCGGAACTATCGCATCGTGGACTTCAAGCGGTCCAAAGACGGCGTGCCTGCGACCGTGGCCACTATCGAGTACGACCCCAACCGCAACGCCCGCATCGCCTTACTCCACTACCACGACGGCGAAAAGCGCTACATCCTCGCCCCCAACCGGGTGGCCGTCGGCGACGTGCTGCGCAGCGGGCAGGGGTCAGAGATCAGGCCTGGTAACGCGTTGCCGATGCGGTTCATCCCGGTCGGCTCGGTCGTGCACAACGTCGAGCTCAAACCGGGCGGGGGTGGCAAGCTTGCCCGCGGCGCCGGGTCCAGCGTCCAGCTCGTGGCCAAGGAGGGCGACTTCGCAACTCTGCGGCTGCCGTCCACGGAGATGCGCCGCGTGCCCATCGACTGCAGGGCCACCATCGGCGAGGTCGGCAACGCCGAGGCCGAGCTGGTGAAGGTGGGCAAGGCGGGCCGCAACCGGTGGAAGGGGGTCCGCCCCCAGACGCGCGGCGTAGCTATGAACCCCGTCGACCATCCCTTGGGGGGAGGGGAGGGCAAGTCCTCGGGCGGTCGCCACCCTGTGTCTCCGTGGGGCCGGCCCGAGGGCCGCACCCGGCACGCCCATCGGCCTTCGGACCGCCTCATCATCCGCCGCCGCCGGGGTCGCGGCGCGAGGAGGTAAAGCCATGCCCCGCAGCCTCAAAAAGGGCCCCTTCGTCGACGGCCACCTCTTGCGCAAGGTGGACGACCTCAACAGCCGCAACGAGAAGCGGGTGATCAGGACCTGGTCCCGGCGTTCCACGATCATCCCCGACATGGTGGGCCACACGATCGCAGTCCACGACGGGCGCAAGCACGTGCCTGTCTACGTGACCGAGTCGATGGTGGGCCACAAGCTGGGCGAGTTCGCCCCCACCCGGACCTTCCGCTACCACGCCGGCCAAGAGCGCCAGGGCAAGCGCTGATGCCCGGCCCGAAGACCAACGAAGCCGAGGGCACGAGAGCCGTTCTCCACTACGCGGGGGCGAGCGCCTTCAAGGTGCGCCAGGTGCTCGACATGATCCGGGGCAGGCCGGTCCACGAGGCCGCCGACCTACTGCGCTTCGTGGAGCGCGACGCCGGCCTTATGGTGGAAAAGCTGCTCCACTCGGCGGTGGCCAATGCCGCCAACAACGGCGGCCTCGATGCCGACGAGCTGTTCGTGTCGGCCTGCTACGCAGACGAGGGGCCTACTGCCAAGCGGTGGCGCCCCCGGGCACGGGGCCGGGCGACGAGGATCCGGAAGCGTTCGTGCCACGTCACCGTCATCGTGAGCCGTATGCCCGAGAACCAGCTGGCGCGCCTCCGGGCGCGCCGCCAAGCCGAAAACCTTGCCTTGCGGGCGCGCCGGGTGGAGGCCACCCGCCGGGCCCGGGCCGAGAGCGCCGAGGGTGCCAGCCGGCGCCAGCGGCGCCACCCCGAAGCGTTCCCTGCTCCCGAGGAAGCGGAGGAGGGCGCCGGCACCGAAGGCGCGGTGGCCGAGGAAGCTGAGGGCGCCCCGGTCCAGGAGCCGGCAGTCGAGGAGACGGCGGCTGAGGCGGCAGTCGAAGAGGCGGGGGTCGTGGACGAGGCGGCCGGAGGCAGAGCCGCCGGCGAGGGCGAAGCTGGCGACGAGGCGGCGGGCACCGCTGCCGGCGAGCCGGAAGAGGACAGCTGATGGGACAAAAAGTCAACCCTTACGGGTTCCGCCTGGGCAACACCACCGATTGGAAATCGAGGTGGTTCACCGACCGCGAGTACCAGAACTACTTGATAGAGGACATCCACATCCGCGAGTACCTCAACAAAGAGCTCGAGCGGGCCGCGGTCAGCCGGGTGGAGATCGAGCGGACCCGGGACCGCTTGCGCGTCGATGTCCACACGGCCCGGCCCGGGATAGTGATCGGCCGTCGGGGTGCCGAGGCCGACCGGCTCCGCACCCACCTGGCCGAGATCACCAGGAACCCCAAGGTCCAGCTCAACATCCAGGAGATCAAGCAGCCCGAGCTCGACGCCGCGCTCATGGCCCAGGGCATCGCCGACCAGCTCGCGGGCAGGGTGAGCTTCCGGCGGGCCATGAAGCGCACGGTGCAAACGGTGCAGAAGGCGGGGGCGCTCGGCGTGAGGGTCCAGTGCTCGGGCCGCCTCGGCGGGGCAGAGATGTCGCGCCGGGAGTCCTATCGCGAAGGCCGGGTCCCCCTGCACACGCTGCGGGCCGACATCGACTACGGCTTCCGCGAGGCCAAGACGACTTACGGGCGCATCGGCGTGAAGGTCTGGATCTACCGAGGCGACATCCTGCCCTACAAGACCTCGGCCGAGGACAAGATCAGCCGGGAGGCCGCCATGGCCGTTGGGGAGGCTTCTGGCCTCGGGAGCCAGCGCCGGGTGGTGAGCGCCGGCGGCGGTCGCCGGCGGCCGGAGATGGGCGAGCCTGGTGCCCCCCCAGCGCCGCCCCCCGTCCCCGAGCCTGCGCCAGAGCCCGGGATAGTCCCGGTGGACCCAGAACTGGAGAGGTTGTTGCAAGAAGAAGAAGAGATCGAACGCCGTACCCGCGGTGAGCACCACGAGACGCCCCACTTCCCGAGGGATTAGCCGCCATGTTGATGCCACGTAAGGTAAAGCACCGTAAGCAGCAACGGGGCCGGATGGAAGGCCTGGCTAAGGGCGGGACCGAGGTCAGCCACGGCGACTACGGCATCCAGGCCCTGGAGCCGGGTTGGATCTCGGCCCGCCAGATCGAGGCCGCCCGTATCGCCATGACCCGCCACGTCCGCCGTGGTGGCAAGGTGTGGATCAACGTGTTCCCCGACAAGCCGGTGACGGCCAAACCGGCCGAGACCCGCATGGGCTCGGGCAAGGGGAACCCTGAGTTCTGGGTCGCAGTGGTGAGGCCGGGCCGAGTCATGTTCGAACTGGCGGGGGTCTCCGAAGCGCTGGCCCGTTCGGCGATGGAACGCGCCATCCAGAAGTTGCCGATAAAAGCCCGCTTCGTCACCCGGGCCCGCCAAGAAGAGGTCGAGGTGTAGATGGCACGCCCCCCTGAGCTACGGGAGCTGAACGACGACGAGCTCGCCCACCACCTGGTCGAGACCAGAGCGGAGCAGTTCAACCTGCGCTTCCAGCTGGCCATGGGCAAGCAGGACAACTCGGCTCGGCTCGGCCAGGTGCGCCGCGAAGTGGCACGGGTGCTCACCCTGCAACGCCAGCGGGAACTGGGCGTTGAGCCACCGGCCCGGGCCGGGGCGGGTGACGTCCCGGCGAGGCACCGGGTCGACGCAGAGCCCCCAGGGCACCCGGCTGAGGCAGGCCGTGCTGAAGCAGGCCCGGCTGAGGCAGGCCCGGCTGAAGCAGGCCCGGCTGAGGCAGATCCCGCAGGGAGCCCCGCCGAGACAGAGGCGGCACGCTGATGGTCACGAGCCCCGTCGGCCCGGCGGGCGCTGCCGAGGCCCCCCGAGGCCGGCGCAAAGTGCGTGAGGGCATAGTGGCGTCGGCCGCCATGGACAAGACGGCGGTGGTTGTCGTCGTGGAGAGGGTCCGCCACCCCCGCTACGCCAAGACGGTGCAGAGGACCAAGCGCCTCTACGCCCACGACGAGGCGAACGACGTGAAAGTGGGCGACCGGGTGCGGCTCGCCGAGACCCGCCCGCTTTCCAAGACCAAGCGCTGGCGGGTGCTGTCGGTCATCGAGAGGGCGCGCTGAGGAGCCGACGTTGATCCAGCAAGAGTCCAGGCTTCGCATCGCCGACAACTCCGGGGCGCGCGAAGTGCTGTGCATAAAGGTCCTCGGCGGCTCCAAGAGGCGCTACGCGTCCATAGGTGACATCTTCGTGGCCACCGTGAAGGACGCCATCCCGGGTGCCAATGTGAAAAAGGGCGAGGTAGTGAAATGCGTCGTTGTCAGGACGAGGAAGGAAAAGCGCCGGCCCGATGGGAGCTACATCCGCTTCGACGAAAATGCTGCCGTTCTGATAAACGACCAGATGCAGCCCCGAGGCACGCGCATTTTCGGTCCGGTAGGCAGGGAGTTGCGGGACAAGCGCTTCATGAGGATCATCTCGCTCGCTCCGGAGGTGTTGTGAGCATGAAAGTCCACAGAGGTGACCAGGTGATCGTCCTGTCTGGCAAAGACAAGGGCAAGCGGGGCGAGGTTATGCGAGCTTTGCCTCGCCGCGAGCAGGTCGTCGTGGAGGGCGTGAACCGGGTGAAGCGCCACCAGCGCACGACCCAGCTGCGCAAACGAGCGGGGATCATCGAAAAGGACCTGCCCGTGCCCGTGTCCAAGGTCGCCCTGGTGTGCCCCAAGGAGCACGTGCCCACCCGGGCCGCCTACCACTTCGCCGACGACGGCACCAAGCACCGCGTGTGCGCCCGCTGCGGGGAGGCCCTCTAGTGCCGGGCGGCAAGGGGTCCCCGGGCAAGGGCGGCAAGGCGCCCGCTGGCAAGGCCAGCAAGAAGGGCGGGGCCAAGTCGGCCCCGGCGCGCCGTTCGGCGACGCCGAGCGCGGCCCCCCAGGCCCGGGCGGGTACAGGTAGGCCGGCACCGACGGTGAAGGCCGCCCCCGGCCGCCCGGCGCCCGCCGGCGAAGCTCCCCGGCTCCGCACGCGCTATGCCACCGAAGTCCGCTCCACCCTGCAGCGAGAGCTGGGGCTCCCCAACCCGATGCTCGTGCCCCGGATGGAGAAGGTCGTCCTCAACATGGGGGTCGGCCGGGCGGTGGCCCAACCGTCGCTGCTGGAAGGAGCGGTGCGCGACCTCACGTTGATAAGCGGCCAGAGGCCTGTCGTCACCAAGGCCAAGAAGTCGATCGCTGCGTTCAAGCTCCGCCAAGGCAACGCCATAGGGGTGAAGGTGACCCTGCGGGGCGACCGGATGTGGGAGTTCTTCGACCGCCTCATCTCGCTCGCCATACCCCGCATCCGCGACTTCCGGGGGCTGTCCCCCAAGGGCTTCGACGGGCGGGGCAATTACACCTTCGGGGTCAACGAGCAGCTGATATTCCCCGAGATCGACTACGACAAAGTGGACGCGCCGAGAGGTATGGACGTCACTATCGTGACGACGGCCCGGTCCGACGGCGAAGGCCGGGCGTTGCTCGACGCGTTCGGCTTCCCTTTCCGCAGGGACGGTGCCGCATGACGCCGCCCACTATCAAGCGAGCCCCGGTTGGGCGAGCGGAAAACTTCTAGGAGCGAGCGACTACATGGCCAAGAAGGCTCTCGTGATAAAAGCACAGGAAAAGCCCAAGTACAAGGTGCGGGCCTACACCCGGTGCCGGCGCTGCGGCCGGCCCCATTCTGTGCTGCGCAAGTTCGGTTTGTGCCGTATCTGCGTACGTGAACTCGTCCATGCCGGCGAGATACCGGGCGTCACCAAGTCGAGCTGGTAGGAGGCGCGCCATATGACCATGACCGACCCCATCGCCGACATGCTGACGCGGTTGCGCAATGCCAACGTGGCGCACCACGAAACGGTGCGGATGCCTTCTTCCAAGCTGAAGGAGTCACTGGCGGCCATTTTGCTGCGGGAGGGTTATATAGCCGGTTTCAGGGTGCTCTCGGACGAGGAGCGCCCAGGGCAGTCCCTCGAAGTGACCATGAAGTACACCCCCGACCGGGCCCGCACCATCTCCGGCCTGCGGCGAGTGTCCAAGCCGGGCTTGCGCGTCTACACTGGAGCGGACAAGCTCCCCCGGGTCCTCGGCGGGCTCGGCGTGGCTGTGCTTTCCACGAGCCATGGGCTCATGACCGACCGTGAGGCTCGTCGGCGTCGCGTCGGTGGCGAGATCCTGTGCTATGTCTGGTGACCCGGTTGTACTGGCCGGCTCGACAAGGATGTGACCGATATGACCGAGCGGAGGAGTGCCCATGTCCCGCGTAGGTAGGGTGCCTGTGCCCGTGCCAGCTGGGGTCAAGGTCGCGCTCGACGGCCGTTCGGTGACCGTCACCGGCCCGCGAGGCTCGCTCAGCCACGAGGTTGCCGGGGAGATAACGGTGCGCCAGGAGGGCGATATGCTCTTGGTCGAGCGGCCCGACGACGAGAGGGCCAGCCGTTCCCTGCACGGGCTCACCCGTAGCCTGGTCAACAACATGGTGTTGGGAGTGACCACGGGTTTCGCCAAAGACCTCGAGATCGTCGGGGTCGGCTACCGGGCCCTGGCCAAGGGCCCTTCGTCCATCGAACTGGCCCTCGGCTTCAGCCACCCCGTCGCCGTCCAAGCGCCCGACGGCATCACCTTCGAAGTGCCAGCGCCCACCCGCATCACGGTGCGGGGCAATGACAAGCAGGTGGTGGGCGAGGTGGCGGCTAAAATCCGCAAGCTGCGCCGGCCCGAGCCGTACAAAGGCAAGGGCGTCCGCTACGCGGGCGAAGTGGTCCGGCGCAAGGCCGGAAAGGCAGCCAAGTGAGGCCGGCGTGAGCAATGTGGGCGACAAATGACCAATGTGAGCGGCAAATGACCAATGTGGGCGACAAGCGCAACGCCCGCGACCGGCGCCACCACCGCGTGCGCAAGAAGGTGAGCGGCACATCCGATCGCCCCCGCCTGGCCGTGTTCCGGTCCAACCGCCACGTCGTCGCCCAGGTCGTCGACGACGCCGCCGGGCGTACCGTCGCCGCCGCCTCCTCGCTCGAGGCCTCGGTGAGGGGGGCCGGTGCCACCAGCAACCGGGCCGCCTCGGCCGCGGTCGGTAAGCTTGTCGGGGAGAGGGCCAGGGCCGCCGGAGTCACCAAGGTGGCCTTCGACCGGGGCGGTTACCTGTACCACGGGAGAGTGGCGGCGTTGGCCGACGCGGCCCGAGAAGCCGGACTGGAGTTCTAAGTAGATGCCCGAGCAGCAGCAGTACCAAGACCGCACGATCAAGGTCAACCGGGTGGCCAAGGTAGTGAAGGGTGGGCGCCGCTTCAGCTTCGCCGCGCTGATGGTCATCGGCGACGGGGCCGGCACCGTCGGCCTCGGCTACGGGAAAGCCAAAGAAGCCGGCCTGGCAGTCCAAAAGGGCATCGAGGAGGCCAAGAAGGACCTCCTGAAGGTAGCCCTCGCCGGCAACACCATCACCCACCCGGTGATCGGCGAGGCCGGTGCCGGCCGGGTCCTGCTG
>JBOGGK010000454.1:0-4627 GCA_050744045.1 Acidimicrobiales bacterium
GGGACGGTCAGCGGAACGCGTTCTCGCCGGTCAACACACGACCGATCACCAACTGGTGCACTTCGGAGGTGCCCTCGTAGGTGAGCACCGACTCCAAGTTGGCGGGGTGGCGGATGACCGGGTACTCGAGGGTGATGCCGTTGGCGCCCAGGATGGTGCGGGCGCTGCGGGCGATCTTCAGCGCCTCGCGCACATTGTTGAGCTTGCCCACGCTGACCTGCTCGGGGGCGAGCCGCCCGGCCTCTTTCAGGCGCCCAAGGTGGTAAGCGAGGAGGAGGCCCTTTTCGATCTCGACCGCCATGTCGACGAGCTTGGCCTGGGTCATCTGGAAAGCGGCTATCGGTTTCCCGAACTGCCGGCGCTCCACTGAGTACGACAACGCCGCCTCGTAACACGCTCGCGCCGCCCCGAGCGCCCCCCACACGATCCCGTAACGGGCCTCGTTGAGGCACGACAGTGGCCCCCGCAGCCCGATGGCACCGGGGAGCACGGCCCCCTCGGGCAGCCGGCAGCCATCGAGCACCAACTCGCTCGTAACGCTCGCCCGCAGCGACCACTTGCGATGGATGTCAACGGTCGAAAAACCCGGCGTGCCTCGGGGCACGAGGAAGCCCCGTACCCCCTCGTCGGTCCTGGCCCAGACCACTGCCACGTCGGCGATCGAGCCGTTGGTGATCCACATCTTGGTGCCGTCCAGCACCCAGTCCCGGCCGTCCTTGCGCGCCCTCGTCCGCATCGACGCCGGGTCGCTCCCGGCATCGGGCTCGGTGAGGCCGAAGCAGCCCACCAGGTCACCCCTCGCCATCGCCGGGAGGTAGCGCTGTTTCTGGTCTTCGCTGCCGTATTTCCATATCGGGAACATCGCCAGCGAACCCTGGACCGAGACGAAAGAACGAAAGCCGCTGTCGCCTGCTTCGAGCTCCAGGCATACCAGCCCGTAGCTGACAGCACCTGCGCCGGCGCACCCGTAACCGTCCAGGTGCATGCCCAAAAGCCCGAGCCTGCCCAGCTGGCCCACGAGCTCACGGGGGAACGTCCCGGCCTCGAACCAGCTGCCGACCGAGGGGAGCACCTGGTCGCGCACGAAGGCACGTGCGGTCCGCTGCACCAGGCGCTCCTCTTCGCTGAGGACGGCGCCCAATGCCGCGGGGTCGGACGGGTCGAGCGCTCGCGTCGTAGGATCAGCATATGCACCGGGCGCTCGGCGACGTGAAGGTGCTCGATTTCTCCCGCGTGCTGGCCGGCCCGTTCGCCACCATGTTGCTCGGCGACCTCGGCGCGGACATCTTGAAAATAGAGCGGCCCGGCGCTGGCGACGAGTCCCGCAGCTGGGCGCCGCCCCGAGGCCCGCAAGGTGAGGCGACCTACTTCTTATCGGTCAACCGCAACAAGCGCAGCGTGGTGCTCGACCTTACCGACCCTGGGGACCTCGGGCGTGCCCGCGCCTACGCCAACGCCGCCGACGTCGTAGTAGAGAACTTCCGGCCCTCGGTCATGGAACGTCTCGGCCTCGGCTACGAAGAGCTGAGCGGCGCCAACCCACGCCTCGTGTACTGCTCCATCTGTGCCTTCGGGACCGAGGCGGGGGCAGGCCTCGCCGGCTACGACCTGCTCGTGCAGGCACTCGGCGGCCTCATGAGCATCACCGGGGAGCGCGACGGCGAGCCGCAAAAGGTTGGCGTCGCCCTAGTCGACGTGCTGGCTGGAGTTTTCGCCACCGTGGGCATCCTCGCCGCCCTGCGCCACCGGGACGCCACCGGCGAGGGCCAGCGGGTGCAGGTGGACCTGTTCTCCGCCTTGCTCGCCGCGCTCGCCAACCAGGGCGCCGCCTACACCGTCGCCGGGGTTGTGCCGCCGCGGCTCGGCAACGCCCACCCGAGCATCGCCCCCTACGAGGTCTATTCCTGCGGCGAGGGAAGGGTCGTGGTAGCAGTGGGCAACGACCGGCAGTTCTCGGCCCTGTGCGGGGCCATCGGGCAGCGCGGCCTCGCCAGCGACCCCCGCTTCACCCACAATCCCGACCGCGTCGCCAACCGCGAGGAACTTCGCGCCGTGCTCGAGGAAGCCCTCGCCGGCGCCAGCGCCGAGACCTGGTCCGAGCGGCTCGCGGCCGCCGCCGTACCTGCGGGGGTCGTCAACGACCTGCGGGGCGCTTTTGCCCTCGCCGAGCGCCTCGGGCTCGAGCCCGTGGTGGAGGTGGCGGACCACGCCGGCCCACCCGTGCGCCTCACCCGCAACCCGGTCCGGCTCTCCAAGACACCAGCTTCCTACCGGCTGGCGCCGCCGGCGCTCGGGTCGACGCCAGCAGGCGACTGGCCGGCGCCCGGCACGCCCGATCCCCCCGGAGCGCCCGACCCGTCCAGCGGGCTCAGCGCCGTGCGGGAGGGGAAAAGCACCCCCGAAGCCCGTCCCGGGCACGGAGGGTGAAGGTCGGGTCGGGGCGCGCTTCCCCCTCCACCGAGACGTCGCCGTGCCGGGCGAGCAGCGGGAGCGCGGCCAGCATCTCGGTAACGGCCAGGTGCTGGCCGATGCAGCCCCGGGCGCCGAGGCCGAAGGGCATGAACGCCCGCTCCTGGGCCCTGGTCAACTTGGCATGCCGGGAGGGCGAAAACGCCTCCGGCTCGGGCCATGTCCCGGCGTCACGGTTCAGGCCCCAGACGTTTATGCTCAGCACGTAGCGGCGCCGGAAACGAGCGCGGCAGCCGCCGGCGGAAAGGGTCTGGCCGGCGCTGACGGCGGAGCGGTTCATGCTCCAAGCCGGCGGGTGCAGGCGGAGCGTCTCGGCGGCGTAGTGGGCGGCGTGGTCCCCGGCGCCGGCGCGCAGGGCGGCCCACTCGGCGGGGTTGGCGGCGCCGTGCACGATCGCCCACCCGAGGGCGGCGGCGGTCGTCTCGTTGCCGGCGCCGAACATCCCCGCCACGTGGCTCCTCAGCTCGGACTGGGAAAGGGCACGCCCCCCGGGGCGGGCCGCGAGGAGAGCATCGAGCAGGTCGTGCCGGGCAGAGCCCTCACGGCGCCGGCGCTCCACGATCTCGTCGACATATGCGTGCACCGCCTGGCGGTGCCCCCTCATCGTCCGCGCCGCCCTCCCGCTGGCGTAGGGCACCGAGGCCCGCAGCGCCCCGGCCCGCCGGCCTACCCAGTCCACGATGGCACGCTGGTGGCCGTACAGCTCATCCGCCCGGGACCGCTCCAGGTGCTGGCCGAACAACACCCACGCCGCCACGCTCAACGCGAGGCGGCCCATGGCCTGGTCGAGGTCGAGCGTCCGGCCGACGGGCAGGGCCGTGACATGGTCCTCGATGAGCTCACCCAACTCGGCGAGGCGAGGTTCCAGCGCCCTCTTGCGGAGATCGGGCGACAGGAACGGCTGCACGAGCGACCAGACCCGTTCTTCCTGAGTGAAAAGGAAGTCCCCTATGGCCATGCGCACAGGGGTCATGGTGGAGGGCGAACGCCTCCACGACCAGCGCTCGCTCATCAGCACCGCCCTCGCCACCTCGGCGTCGGTCAGGATGTAGGCCCCGATTATCGGGCCGAACTGCAGGCCTACGAGAGGGCCGGCTGAGGCGGCGCGCTCGGCCCAGCCGAGGCGGTCGGTGTTGAACATGCGGAACGCCTTGGGGAGCGACCGGCTCACGCACAGGACCGGCGCTTCCTCGGGGCGCCGCCGACCTGGCCGCCCGCCGGCGTAGGTGCCGCTACCCTGCCCGGAGGCGGTGGCAACCACGTGCCCATTGTGCCACGGCCGCACTGCTAGGGCGGCCCCATGCCAGGGACCGGCTTGGGGCCAGAGTAATGTCGCCGTTATGCCTGCCACTCGCGAGCGCGCCAGCGTCGAACGCACCTCGCTCGCCAACGGCCTCCGGGTCGTCGTGTACCCGGACCCCTCTGTCCCTCTCGTCGGGGTCGCCGTGGTCTATAACGTCGGGTTCCGCTCGGAGCCAGAGGGGCGCACGGGTTTCGCCCACCTCTTCGAGCACATGATGTTCCAGGGCTCGGCGCACGTAGGCAAGGTGGAGCACATCCGCCTCGTCGAGTCGGCCGGCGGGGCCATGAACGGGCACACCTTGCCCGACCTCACTGCCTATTACGAGGCGCTGCCGGCCTCGGGGCTGGAGCTTGCCCTGTTCTTGGAGGCCGACCGCATGGCCCGCCTCGCGGTGTCCGAAGAGAACCTCCGCAACCAGGTGGACGTCGTGAAGGAGGAGATCAGGGTCAACGTGATGAACCGGCCCTACGGTGGTTTCCCCTGGATCCCCCTGCCCGCGCTGGCGTTCGACTCCTACCCCAACGCCCATAACGGCTACGGCGACTTCAGCCACCTGGAACGGGCGAGCGTCGAGGAGAGCAAAGAGTTCTACGCCACCTACTACAGCCCCTCCAACGCGGTGCTCGCCGTGGTCGGCGCTTGCCGCCCCGCGCAAGTCGTGGACCTGGCCGAGCGCCACTTCGGCCCCATCCGGCGCCGGCGGGCCCCCAAGGCCGGGCCTTGGCGGGAGCCCCGCCTGGCTGCCGACCGCCACCGTGTGGTCCGTGACCCGCTAATACCCCAGCCGGCGCTGGCCATCGGCTACCGCACCGTCGACCCCGTCGGCGAGCTCGGCCGCTATCTCGTCTACCACGT
>JBOGGK010000455.1:0-2047 GCA_050744045.1 Acidimicrobiales bacterium
GAACAGGGGCGTCCCGAGGGGGACCAGACGCACATCGCCGGCGCGGAGCGGCGGCCACTCGCCGGGGCGAGGCCTAGGGAGCAGCGGCACCGGGCCTAGGCGAACACGTCCAACACATTGGCGAGGCTGACCGCTCGCCCGATGTCACGGGCCCGCTCGAGCCACTCGGTAGGTGCCAGCGGCTCCCCGTCGAGTTGTAGTTCCGGCTGAGGCGTGCTCAGCCAAGAGGCGACGACAATGGCCGGGAGGTGCCGAGGGACCGCTCGCAGCACTTCTGCCAGACCTGGAGGTTCATGGGGCTCGCCGTTGCCAGTGACGAACTGGGCCAGCAGCACCCGCCATTCCCGGCCCACTTTGACGCCGAGGAGCGACGAGCCATTTAGCCGCTGGCGGACACGAGAGGGGTCGACCCCGAGCGCCTCAGCAGTTTCGGTGACCGTCCACGCGTGCGCCAACTGGTCCGACCACCACCGTGCCGTGCCCACGAGCGAGTCAGGTTCCCCTTCGGGCAACGGGCTCAGGTCCCAGCCAGCCGCGGAGTAGGCCCCCAACGCCTCCGGAGTGATCGGCTGGGACACTACAGGCGCCTGCCGAGCCCCCGCCACACCGTCTAGGACTGCCTTGATCAGCGCTTCCGAACTGATCCCGAGCGGCTTTAGGGCTTCGTCTAGCATGGCCAGAGTCACCTCACGTTTCCTCCTGTAAGGAGTCTACAGGACCGTGGCCGCCAAACGGCGCTCTACACGGCGTGAGCTCGCGAGGATCAAGGTCGCCAGCGGCCTTGCCGAATTATGGTTGCGTAGCGATGAGCGCCTTTGCAGTTGGCTCCCTGGTCAGGGCGAGGGGCAGGGAGTGGGTGGTCCTACCCGAGTCCGAGGACGACCTTTTGGTCCTTCGCCCCCTGGGAGGGAGCGAAGACGAGGTAGCCGGCGTGCTCGCCGAAGTCGAGCGCGTCGAGCCGGCGAGCTTCGACCTCCCCACGCCGGCCGACGCCGGCGACTACAGACTGCGTGTTTGGCCTTGAGCTCCCAGTACATGGCCAAGCGGTCGTGCACGACCACCCCCCGGTAGCCCCTCAACACCCCCGCCTCGTCGATAGCGGCGTCCCCTCTGGTCCCCGAGGCGTGGATAAGCGTGTAGAGCCTGCTGGAGGCCACGTGCATCCAACAGGTCTTGGTGCCCACCCGGTCGCTCGTCTCGTCCACCTGCAGCACCGGCAGGACCTTTAGCAGCGCCACCAGGGCGGCAACAAAACCCTTCAGGCGGCGCGACGCCTCCGAGTAGACCGCGTCGATAGCACCGGTCGATATCTCGAGCCCGAACAGGTCCTCCATGGCCTCGGCCACGCGCCGGCCAGGCAGGTGCTGGCGCGCCAGCAGGTAGGCCACTGCCGCCTTTGCCCGCCTGCCGTAGCTGACCGGGGCCCGCACGTCGTCAGGGAACGCCCCAGAGCTCACGTGCCCGCAGCCGCAGCGGCAGCGGTAGGCCCGGTGCTCAGTCACTACCGGGGGGACGGGGGGGACATCGACCACCTGGCGGGCGGTGTAGCCCTCCTCGGCGCCTTCGCCGAAGGCCTCACCGCAAGCCTCGCAACTGCTGGGCCGGTGCTCGACGACGACGTCGGGGTCGGCGCTCATCTGGAGGCCAAAGCCTTTGGCCCCCCTCTGCTTGCCCCGCTTACGTTTGGCCCCGCCCCTCCTGCGCTGGCGCTCCGCCCACCTCGGCCTGGCGAGCACGCTCAGCAGCCGGGTCGCGCGACGGCGGCGCCGAAGAGTTCCCCGAGTTCTGGCTGAGCTTGGCCTCCAGTTCGGCCACCTTGGCCCCTAGCGGGAGTTTCCTGGCTAGCCGCTTTCGTCGCCTGACCACCCTCCGCGAAGAACTTTCAAAAAAGGCCCACTACCAGCGCGTTTGTCCTGGTCAGATGCTTGCACTTCTGGCCTATAAGGTGTATTACCTAGAATGTGCCATCCATCATCGGGAAGAGGCAAGGTAACAAGACGTACTACTACTTGGTCGAGTCCGCCCGGGTAGGGGGCAAGCCCCGCAT
>JBOGGK010000456.1:0-4450 GCA_050744045.1 Acidimicrobiales bacterium
CTATCGCACCCTCCCCGCCGCCCCCGACCCGGCTGCCCTGGCCGAATTGAGGCGCGGCGTCGATGCCATCACCTTCACCAGTGGCTCCGCCGCCCGCAACTTCGCGCAGCTGGCCGCCCGCGAGACCCTGGCGCTCAACGTCGCGGTAGTAGCCGTCATCGGCCCCGTCACCGCCGCCGCCGCCCGCCGCCGCGGGCTCGAGGTCGCGGTCGAGGCGGCCGAGCACACCGTGGAGGGCTTGGTGGCGGCCCTGGCCGGCACCTTGCTGGCCCTCCCGGGCAGGCCGAGCCGCTACCAGCCCGCCCCAGGTAGCTAGCGTGTGGACCATGGCATTCCCAGAGACGCGCATGCGCCGCCTCCGGCGTTCGCCGGTGCTGCGAGAGTTGGTCGCCGAGACGCGCCTTTCGGTCAAGGACCTGGTGGCGCCGCTTTTTGTTCGTGACGGGGCGAGTGCGCCCCAGCCGATCTCTTCACTGCCCGGGGCCGTCCAGCACACCACGGAGTCGTTGGTGAAGGAGGCCCGGCGCCTGTGCGACCTCGGCGTCCCCGCCCTCGCCCTCTTCGGCCTCCCGGCCCGTAAGGACGCCGAGGGCAGCCAGGCGTGGGCGACCGACGGGGTCGTCCAGGTGGCGCTGGCCGAGCTGCGCCGGGAGCTCGGCCAAGAGATGGCCCTCATCGCCGACCTCTGCCTGGACGAGTACACCGACCACGGCCACTGCGGCGTGCTCGGCCCCGGGGGCGAGGTGGACAACGACGCCACCCTCGCCCTCTACCAGCGCGCCGCCGTCGCCCAGGCGGAGGCGGGTGCCGACCTGGTGGCGCCCTCGGGGATGATGGACGGCCAGGTCGCCGCCATCCGGGCCGCCCTTGACGGGGGGGGCCATACGGGCACCGGCATCCTTTCTTACGCCGCCAAGTTCGCATCAGCGCTGTACGGGCCGTTCCGGGAGGCGGTCGACGTGACGATCGCCGGTGGGGGCGACCGCCGGGGTTACCAGGAGGACCCCCGCAACCTGCGCGAGGCGCTGCGGGAGGTGGAGCTCGACGTGGCCGAGGGCGCCGACATCGTCATGGTCAAGCCCGCCCTCTGCTACCTGGACGTGATCGCCGCAGTCCGCCGGTCGGTGCGGGTGCCGGTGGCCGCCTATCACGTGAGCGGGGAGTACGCCATGGTCAAGGCCGCCGCCGAGCGGGGCTGGCTCAACGGCCCCGCGGTCGCCCTCGAACAGCTCGGCGCGGTCAAACGGGCCGGTGCCGACATGGTCCTCACCTACTTCGCCGGCGAGGTGGCCGAGCTCCTCGCAGCTCCGCACCGGAGGTGAGCGCGAGCCCAGGGCTGCCCGTCGGGGTCGGCGGCGCCCGCTACGCCCGCAGCGCGAGCGAAACGGCGGGCAACCGGTCGTGGTGGGAACGCGCCTGCGAGGTGACCCCGGGGGGCGTCAACTCCCCGGTCCGAGCGTTCAAGGCCGTGGGCGGGGACCCCTACTTCGTCACCAGCGGGGAGGGCCCCCATGTCTGGGACGCCGACGGCAACCGCTACGTCGACTACGTCCAGTCCTACGGGGCTTCGATCCTGGGCCACGCCCATCCCTTGGTGGTGGAGGCGGCCCGGCGAGCCGCCGGCCGGGGGACGACTTTCGGGGCGCCCACGCCGGGGGAGGTCGCCCTGGCGGAGGAGATAGCTTCCCGGGTGCCCGGCTGCGAACAGGTGCGCCTCGTCTCCAGCGGGACCGAAGCGGCCATGTCCGCCGTCCGCCTTGCCCGGGGGGCGACGGGGCGGGACCGGGTCGTCGTCTTCTCCGGCTGCTACCACGGCCACAGTGACGGCCTCCTCGCCGGGGGCGGAAGCGGCGTCGCCAGCCTGGGCCTGCCCGCGTCGGCCGGCGTGACCAAAGCGGCCGTGGCCGACACCCTCGTCGTACCGTACAACTCGGTGCCGGAGGTAGGTGCCGACGTGGCGGCCGTCATCGTGGAGCCCGTGGCCGCCAACATGGGCCTCGTGCCTCCCGCCCCGGGTTTCCTGGCGGGGTTGCGGGAGGCGTGCACCCACGCCGGGGCCATCCTCATATTCGACGAAGTCATAACCGGCTTCCGGGTCGGGCGGGGCGGGGCGTCTGCCCTGTTCGGGGTGACGCCGGACCTGTGGTGCTTCGGCAAGGTGGTCGGAGGAGGCTTCCCCCTGGCCGCCTTCGCGGGCCGGCGCGACCTCATGGGCCAACTCGCCCCGGGGGGGCCGGTCTACCAAGCCGGGACCTTGTCGGGCAACCCGGTGGCGACGGCGGCGGGGCTGGCCGTGCTCTCCTTGCTGGACGAGGCCGGCTACGAAAAGCTGTCGGCGTTCGCCGGCCGGCTCGGGGCGGGCCTGGCCGCCACCGCCGAGGAAGCGGGCCTGCAGGTGCAGGTGCCGGTGGCCGGGCCGCTGGTCGGGATCTTCTTCACCCCGGTGGCGGTGCAGGACTTCGAAGGCGCCCGGGCGTCGGCCGCCACCGGCCTCTACCCTCCGGTCATGCGGGGCCTGCTGCGCCGTGGGGTGGCCATCGCCCCCGGGCCGTACGAGATCCTTTTCCCGAGCCTGGCCCACGGCGAGGCCGAGCTCGACGCCACCTTGTCCGCGTTCGCCGAAGTGGCCCGGGAGGTCGTCGCCGGCGCCCGCTGACGCTCGGGCCTCCTACGCCGACGGCGTTCTCGCCCTGGCCATGGCGGCGAGGACCTTGTAGGCGGCTTCCGCCGGGCCCAGCTCGTCGGGCCTCATCTGGTTGGACATGATGCGCAGGAGCCATTGCATTATCGGGCGGTTGTACATGCCTATGGCGGTGCACGCCCTCATTACCGGCGGGTGCCCGATGGCGCGCACGAACGCCCGGGCCACCCTGTAGTACATGCCGTACTCGGACTGGAGCCGCTCTTCGTACAAGCGCAATGCCCCGGGGTCGTTGCCCGCCAGGGCCTGGTGGACCACTTCGGCGGCGAGGCGGCCCGACTCGTAACCGTAGGCGATCCCCTCGCCGTTGAACGGGTTGATCATGGCGCTGGCGTCGCCCACCACGAGGTGCGACGGCCCTGAGCGGGGCAGGACCGACAGCCCCATCGGCAGGCGGCCCCCCGTCGCCGGCCCGAGGCTCGTCTCGGGGCGGACGTCCCAGGACTCGGGCACGAAGTTGCAGAACGCCTGGAGCAACTGGGTCGTGTTAGCACCCTTCCAGTGCTTGGAAGTGGTGAGGAGGCCGACGCCGACGTTCACCCGCCCGTCACCGAGCGGGAAGATCCAGCCGTAACCGGGCACGAAGTTGCCGGCCTCGTCCCGCAGGTCGAGCCACGAGTCGATCCAGGGTTCACCGTCGCGGGGGGAGGACCAGTAGCCCCGCAGCGCCATCCCTTGGGGGTAGGCGCGGTTGCGTTGGTTGCCGAGCGCCCGGCCAAAACGGGAGTTGGCCCCGTCGGCCACCACCACATAGCGAGCCGTCACCGTGCCGGCGCGGCCGTCGTCGCCCTTGGCGACCAGCCGGGCGCCCACCAGGGAGCGCCCGTCAGGCCCGCCCATCACCGGTTCGGACGCCTCGGTGTGCTCCCAGACCGATGCGCCAGCCTTGGCGGCATGGCCTGCGACCAGGGCGTCGAGGTCCATGCGGGTGACTATGTAGCCGTAACCGGGCAGGCCCTTGACCTCGGGCCACGGCATCTCGAGGGTGCGCCCCCAACCGTGGGCGCGGAGCCCGTCGTAGCGGTGGTGCGCCGAAAGCTCGGCCCCTAGGCCCATGTCCTCCAACTGGCGCACCGACCGGGGGGTGAGGCCGTCGCCGCAGGTCTTTTCGCGGGGGAAGGACTTGCGCTCCACCACCACCACGTCGTGGCCCGCCCGCGCCAGCCAGTAGGCACAGGCCGCCCCCGAGGGCCCTCCCCCGACCACGAGCACCTCGCAGCGCGCCACCCCGCCATGGTACTTGCGGGCGGCTTACCCGGCGGCCGGGCCGGGGCCAGGGGCGGGCGGGCGGGCCGGCCCCAATGTGATCCCCAGCACCGCAGGCGCTAGCCTGAGCCCTGATGGAGCAGTACCTCCCGATACTCCTTTTGTTGGTGTTGGCGCTGTTGTTCGCTATCGGCTCGTTCGCCGCCTCCCGCATGCTCGCCCCGGGCGGCCGGCTCAACCAGGCCAAGACGGGCCCCTACGAGTCGGGCATCGCCCCCCGGCGCGAGCCGGCGCCCCGCTTCCCCGTGCGCTTCTACCTGGTGGCGATGATCTTCATCATCTTCGACATCGAGGTCGTCTTCCTGTACCCGTTCGCGGTGATGTTCCACGAGCTTTCGACGTTCGGGCTCATCGAGATGGCCTCGTTCGCCGCCGTCGTGTTCATCGCCTTCGCCTACCTGGTCTCCGAGGGGGCCCTGGACTGGGGCCCGGGCAAGCGCCTCGGCAGCCGCGCCGGCGCCCCCGCCCCCCGCACCGTCACCT
>JBOGGK010000457.1:0-3422 GCA_050744045.1 Acidimicrobiales bacterium
AACGTCGCCCACAGCGCCTCCCTTCACACCCGCCCATCATCGCTCACGCCCAGTGCTGCGCCTCGAGCCTCGTTGGCGGCAGGCCAGGCGTTGCCTTCCTTACGGGAATGCAGGGGTGCGCGTGGCCAGACCGGGCAGGCCTCCCTCTGTGGGGTCGCCCGGTGACGCATCAGACGAAGTTTTTTTGCAGCTCCTCCAACGCTTCGGCGCCCGGGCACAGCCGCTCGTAGGGCACCGAGACGAGCGGCTCGTCTACCGTCTGTTTGAGCTCGTGCATGTCCGGCGCGGCCTCGTCCAGGTAGAAGAGCCCAGTCGGCACTTCTTTGTCTGCGCGGCGCTGCTCGAGGTAGGCGATGACCGAGGCGCGGTCGGTCGGGTCGTAGCCGGCGGGCAGCGAGCGGAACCGCATCACCATGCCGGAGTGCACCCTGACGCTGACCGCGCCGTCGTCGGGGACGTCCGCCACGACCTCGTCGTGGGACATGGTGAAGTCCGCGAACTGCACCTCGTGCTGGCGGGTAAACAGGTAGCTCTTGGTCGAGCCCTCGTGGTCGTTGAACTGCACGCACGGCGAGATGACGTCGACCAGGGCGAAGCCCTTGTGCTCGAGGCCGGCCTTGATGAGCGGGAGAAGGTGGGCCTTGTCGCCCGAGAAGCCGCGGGCGACGAACGTCGCGCCCAGGCTGAGGCCGAGCATCACGGGGTCGATCGGGGACAATAGGTTGGGCACGCCGCGCTTGGAGGTCGAGCTGACGTCGGCGGAGGCGGAGAACTGGCCCTTGGTGAGGCCGTAGACACCATTGTTCTCGATCACGTAGAGCATGTTGACGTTGCGCCGGATGGCATGCACGAGGTGGCCGATGCCGATCGACAGCGAGTCGCCGTCGCCCGAGATGCCGATGTAGTGCAGCGCCCGGTTGGCGGCGTTGGCACCCGTCGCGATCGTCGGCATCCGCCCGTGCACCGAGTTGAAACCGTGCGCACCGCGCACGAAGTAGGTCGGGGTCGTGGAGGAGCAGCCGATCCCCGACAACTTCGAGATCAGGTGCGGGGGGATGGCGAGCTCGAAGACGGCCCGCACGATCGTGGCGGTGACCGAGTCGTGGCCGCAGCCGGCGCAGAGCGTCGACATCGCCCCCTCGTAGTCGCGGACGGTCAGGCCGAGCTCGTTTTTCTCGAGCTCGACGAGGGGGACGAAGGGCTTGGCGATCGATGCCATGGTGGTCAGTCCTCCAACTGTGCGGTGATGCCGTCGACGACGTGGTGGGCGCTCAGGGGGAAGCCCCCGTAGACCAGTACGGAGCGCAACTTCGTCGGGTCGGCACCGGCCTCGATGGTGAGGAGCGAGCGCAGCTGGGCGTCGCGGTTTTGCTCGATGACGAAAGTGAGCTCGTGGCTGTCGAGGAACTCATGGACCTCGGGGGCGAAGGGGAAACCACGGACGCGCAGGAAGTCCACGGGGAGCCCCAAGCCGGCCAGCAGCTCGAGGGCCTCGTGGGCGGCCAGGTCGCATCCCCCTACCGACACGGCGCCGATCGTCGCGCCCTCGCGGCGTTGGAGGACCGGCGCCGGCACGTACCTGGCCGCGGCCGCGTGCTTCTGGGCCAGGCGGTCCACCACCTCCCGGTACTTGGCGGGGGCCTCGGTGTAGCCGCCGTACTTGTCGTGCCCCGAGCCCCGGGTGAAGTATGCGCCCTTCTCGCTCACACCAGGGAGGGTGCGCGCCGCCACGTGGTCCTCGTCCACGTCGCTGTAGCGGAAATATGACCCGAGCCGCTCGAGCTCGTCCCGGCCGAGGACCCGGCCCCGGTCGGGGACATAGCCGTCGTCCCACGAAAACTTGGGGACGACCCAATCGTTCATCCCGATGTCCAAGTCGCTGAGCATGATGACGGGGGTCTGGAAGTGCTCGGCCAGGTCGAAGGCCTTGACCGCGAACTCGAAGCACTCTCGTGGGTTGGCCGGAAAAAGAAGCACGTGCTTGGTGTCACCGTGGGAGGCGTAGGCACAGGCCAGGATGTCGCCTTGCTGAGTGCGGGTCGGCATGCCCGTCGACGGGCCGGTGCGCTGGACGTCGATGACGACGACGGGGATCTCGGCGTAGTAGGCGAGGCCGAGGAGCTCGTTCATGAGGGAGATGCCCGGTCCCGCCGTCGAGGTGAAGGCACGCGCCCCGGTCCAGTTGGCCCCGAGCACCATCCCGATCGCCGCCAGCTCGTCCTCGGCTTGGAGGATCAGGTAGTTGTTGCGGTACTGCACCTGGCCGTCGGGGCGCGGCTCGCCGGCGGGTTGGCGGCGGTAGCGGTGGCAGAGCGCGCTGAAGTTGTCCATCACGGAGGTGGAGGGCGTGATCGGGTACCAGGCGGCGACGGTGGCGCCCGCGTAGAGGCAGCCGAGGGCGGTCGCCGTGTTGCCGTCGACCAGGATCTTGCCGTCGTTCGCCTCCATGGGTGCCAGGTGGAATGGCAACGGGCAGTCGAAGTGCTGGCGGGCGTAGTCGTAGCCGAGGCGAAGGGCGAACTGGTTGGAGTCGCGGAGCCGGGCGTTGCGGTGGAAGGCCTCCTCGAGCAGCACCGAGACGATCCCGATGTCGATGGCCAGCAGGGCGACGACGGCGCCGGCGTAGCAGATGTTCTTCATGAGCACGCGCTCGCGTGCAGCGGCGAAGTTCTCGACGCACAATGTCGTGAGCGGGACGCCGAGGTAGGTAAGGTCGGGGCGGACCAGTTCCGGCGCCAGCGGCCAGGTCGAGTCGTAGAGGACGTAACCGCCGCTCCGGACTTCCCGCACGTCGTCGGCGTAGCTCTGCGCGTTCATCATCACCATGAGGTCGCAGTCGGGGGCGCGCGCCGTGTGCCCGTCTTTGTTGACCCGGATCTCGTACCAGGTCGGCAGCCCCTGGATGTTGGAGGGGAAGAGGTTCTTGCCCGACACCGGGATGCCCATGCGGAAGATGGCCTTCATCAACAGTGCATTGGCACTAGCCGAGCCCGTGCCGTTGGCGTTGGCCAATTTGAGCGCGCAGTCGTTGACGCGGGCACCGAGGGTGTCGTGGACCGGGCCCTGTGCCGGGGCCGTGCGGACGTCAGTGGTCATCGGCCTGCCTTCGCGGCCGCCCTTTTCCCCACCCAAACCACCGGGACGTCGGAGGCGTAGGGGATGCGCAGCTCGAAGCGCTGCATGTCCCACGCAGAGGTCGGGCAGCGCTCGGCACACAACCCGCAGTGGACGCAGAGGTTTTCGTCCTTCACCATCACCCGCCCCGTCTGGGGGAGTGCCTCGGAGACGTACAGCCCCTGCGCGGGGTTGGCGCGCCGGGCGGGCAGCGCCGAGGCGAGCTCCTCCTCGCCCCCGTTGTCGGTGATGATGAGGCAGCCCACCGGGCAGACGTCGATGCAGGCGTCGCACTCTATGCACAACGG
>JBOGGK010000458.1:0-2824 GCA_050744045.1 Acidimicrobiales bacterium
CCCCAGATGCGCGCCGGCAGTATGGCCCGGTGCCGCTCGTCGATCGGCTGGTCGCAGACCGCCTGGCCGACCAGGTGGTTGGATATCGTCCAGCAACCGAGGCCGTGGCTCGCCAGCCGGGCGCGGAGCTGGTCGCAGTAACCGTCTTCCCGTAGAGCTCGGTCCACCTGGAAATGGTCGCCCCAGCAGGCCAGTTCGAGCCCTTCGTAACCCCACGCCGCCGCTTTTTGCGCCACCACGTCGAGCGGTAAGTCCGCCCACTGGCCGGTGAACAACGTTATCGGCCTCGTCACTTGCCTACCCCTTTCGTGCCGGCCCTCTCCCATGCTCGCGTCCTGGCTGACCGGCTCACTGCGTCCAAGACTGCCTGGGTCGCCAGGCCGTCGGCAAACGACGGCTCGGGCTGGCGGCGCTCGGCGATGGCCGCCATCAAGTCCTCGAACTCGTGGACGAAGGAGTGCTCCCACCCGAGCACGTGCCCCGGCGGCCACCACTGCCGCATGTACGGGTCGTCCGGGCCGGTCACGAGCACCCGGGAGAACCCCTCGGGGGATGCCCCGGCCTCGTAGACGACGAGCTCGTTGAGCCGCTCGAGGTCGAAGGCGAGGCTCCCCGCGGAACCGTACAGCTCGAGGACGAGGCTATTTTTGCGCCCGAGGGCCATCCTGGTCGCCTCCATCGTCACCATCGCCCCTCGCCCGAGCCGGCCGAGCGCGGCGCACGCGTCGTCGACGGAGACCGGGCCCTTTGCCGCCGGCGAGCCCCCCGACAAGGCGCCGGCACCCGAGAGCCCCACCTCGTTCGACGCGCGCGGGCGCTCCTTCACGAATGTCTCGAGCACCGAGACGACCTCGCTGAACTCGTCCCCGCTCACGAACCGCACGAGGTCCACGACGTGAGCGAGCAGGTCCCCGAGCGCCCCCGAGCCGGCCTGGCCCGAGTCCAGCCGCCACGTGAGCGGGAAGTCCCGGTCGACCAGCCAGTCCTGTAGGTAGGCGGCCCGCACCTGGCGCAGCTCGCCGACGCGGCCCTCTTCCACCAGCCGGCGGGCGACCGCCATCGCCGGCACCCGCCGGTAGTTGAAGCCGACGCACGCAAAAGCGCCTCTGACCGCCGCCTCCTCGGCCGCCCGGGCCAGGACGCGAGCCTCGTCCAAGGTGTTGGCGAGGGGCTTCTCGCACAGCACATGCTTTCGGGCGCCCAGCGCGGCGAGGGCGATTGGCGCGTGGGAGGCGCCGGGCGTGCAGATGTCCACCAGGTCCACGTCGTCGCGCCGGACCACCTGCGACCAGTCGTCGTTCCAATCGGCGAAGCCGTAGCGCCTGGCGTTGGCTTCGAGCGCTCCCCGGTCACGGCCGCACAAGACGGAGAGCTCGGGGCGTAACGGGCCGTCGCCGGCGACCGCCGCCCGCGCCCAACCGAGGCTGTGGGCGCGCCCCATGAACCCCTGGCCGATAACCGCCACCCTGAACGCCGTTGCCAATGCGCCCGCCTCCTCGCTAGCCCTTGAGCGCCCCGGCCCGCAAGCCACCGCGGATCCAGCGCATGCCGATGAGGAGCAAGATAGTCGTAGGGACGGAAGCTATGGTCGCCGCGGTGAACACGGCCCCGGTATTGGTTGTGTACTGCGTCGAGAACTTGAAGAGGCTGAGCGTGAGCGGTCGGGGGCCGCTCCCGTTGTTGAGGGTCAACGCGTTGACAAAGTCTGTCCACCCGCCCAAGAAGGTGAACAAACCCACTGTTATCACCGCGGGCACTGCCAATGGCAAGCTCACAGACGTAAACGCCCGCACCTCGCCGGCGCCGTCCACCGCTGCCGCGTCGAACAGCTCGCCGGGGAGCGACACAATGAACGCACGGACCAACAATATTACGAAGGGCATCTGCAGAGACGTGTCGGCCAGGATTAGCCCCAGGTAGCTGCCCAGCAGGCCCCATTGGTGGAAGATCGCGTACAAGGCGATCGACACCGAGATCGCGGGGATCATCTGGGTTACCAGCATCACCATGACGACGAGCGATGAAACTGTCCCCCCGAAGCGGGCGAGGGCGTGAGCTGCAGGCACGCCCACCAACCACGAGAGCGCCGTCGTGCAGAGTGCTATAACGAAGCTGACCCCTATGTTGCCAATGATCGAGCCGAACGCCACGCTGTAGTTCGCGGCGACTAGATGCGCGGGTATTATTTGCTGGGCGTCGGCGAAGATAGTGGACAAGTCTTGGAAAGAGGAGGCCACTACCCAGTAGAGCGGGAATAGCAACGGCACGAACAAGACCAGCCCGGCCGCCACTATCCCCACCGGACGCCAAATCTTGTGCTCCTTCTCATCTCCCCCTCCTCCCAACACTGGTCTCCCCGCGAGAGAGCCAGATGTACACCACCCCACACAGCAGCGAGAAAACGAGCAAGATATTAGCGACCGCAGTGCCCGTGCCGAACTGGAAGGCCTGGAAGGCCTGGGTGTACGCCCACGAGGACATAACCTGGCTCTCGTTGGCTGGCCCGCCCTGGGTCAGGACCCACACCACGTCGAAGACCTTCAGCGTGTAGACCACACCGAGCATCAAGACGATCATGATCACCGGGCGCATCATGGGCACTGTCACCCGCGTGAAGCGCTGCCATGGGTTGGCTCCGTCCACTGACGCCGCCTCCAGTTGCTCAGGGGGGACGTCTTGGAGCCCGGAGAAGAGCATGATGGCGTTGAACGGGATGCCCTGTGGGTGCCAGGAATGCCATCCACATCCCGTGTGGTGGGACTTTGGCGTGCACCCCATGATGTGGGCGACCATCCAGCGGTGACCCTGTCATTCCTCTACCGGG
>JBOGGK010000459.1:0-11110 GCA_050744045.1 Acidimicrobiales bacterium
ACGGAGGGGTCTTCGCCTTCGGCGCCGCGCCGTTCCTCGGCTCGCTCGGCGGCCGCCACCTCGACAAGCCGGTGGTCGCCATCGTCGGCAGTCAGTCAGGCACGGGGTATTGGTTGGTCACTGCGGACGGAAGGGTGTTCGCCTTCGGCGATGCGCCCTACCTCGGCGGCCCGGCGCCGGGCACGCTGCACGGCGACATCGTCGGCATGGCCGCCAGCCAGTCCGGCAAGGGGTACCGGCTGGCCGCCGAAGACGGAGGCGTCTTCGCCTACGGCGACGCCCCCTTCCTCGGCGCCCAGAACGGCGGCGCCATCCCCGCCCCGATCTCCGGCATCGCCGCTCCGCCGTCCGGTGGCGGGTACTGGCTCGTCGGCAAGGACGGCCAGGTCTACGCCTTCGGCCTCCCCGACGAGGGCTCAGCCGACGACGCCGGCCCCGTCGGGGGCACGGCCGTCGGCATCGCCGCCTTCGCCCCCGACGGCTTGCACGCCGCCGCCGTGTCCACCGACGTCCACCCGGGTTTCATGACCGATTGGCAAACCCCCCTGATGGTGCTGTTCACCCAGGCGGAGGGCATGTCGGTGCTCCACGAAACGGTTTACGAAGACCGCTTCGTGTACGTGCCGGCGTTGAAGGCAATGGGAGGCGAGATCGGCCTTTTCGCCACCTGCCTCGGTGGCCCCGCCTGCCGCTTCCACGACACCAGCTACCTGCACTCGGCGGTGGTCAGGGGACCGTCCAAGTTGCAGGGAACCGAGGTGGACGTCCCCGATGTCCGCGCCGGTTTCTCGAGCGTCATCGCCGCCGCCGCGGCCGCTGGTCCGACCGTCATACACGGTGTCCGCCACCTCGAACGTGGCTACCACCGGCCCGCTGAACAGCTGCGTTCGCTCGGCATGTTGCTGCAACCTCGTTGAGGCTGCCGCCTGGGAGCCAGACCGCATAGGCGCAGGCGTGGCGCGGCCCGCTTACAGCCATCCTTGGCGACCAATGGCGCGGACGCGAAGAAGGGCCGGCGAGGACGCCGGCCCTTCTGTCTATCGCTCAAGGGGCCGGAAGGGGGGGACCTGCCCCGAGCTCAGTCCTCTTTTGGCAGGGAGAGCCTCAGGGACTCCGCCAGCATACACCCGCCGTGCCGGCGGTCCCGTGATTATCTACCAAAAGTGACATCTTTCTCACAGCCGGGCCCCCACCAGCACCGGTTCTGGTTCCAGGAGCACCCCAAATCGCCTTTGTACCGCTCCGCGCACTTGTACCGCCAGCGCCACCACATCGGCGGCTGAACCCCCCGGCCGGGAGGTGAGGGCAAGCGCGTGTTTGGTGGAGATGGCCGCCGTCCCCCGGCTAAAGCCCCGGGCGAACCCGGCCCCCTCGACCAACCATGCGGCGGGGACCTTGGTCCCGCCAGCTGCAGCGAACTGCGGCACACCGGGCAACAAAGCCGCCACCCGTCCCAGTTGGGCGTCGCCGAGCACCGGGTTGGTGAAAAACGACCCCGCGCTGCGGGTATCGGGGTCAGTGTGGTCGATGACCATCCCTTTGCTCCGGCGCAGGCCCATGACCGCATCGGCGGTTTCGGCGAGAGGCGCTCTCGCGCCGAGCCGGCGCCCGAGCCGTTCGGCAACTTCGGCGTAACGAAGCGGTTGCGACAACGTGGACCTGTGCAGCCGGAAGGTCACTTCGGTCACGATGTACCGCTCGTTCCGCTTGAAAATGCTGCCGCGGTAGGAAAAGCGGCACTGCGCCGCGGTCAGCCTCCGAGCACGGCTCTGGCGGCGGTCCCAAACCATCACCCGGGTTATCGTCTCCCGCACTTCCTCGCCATAGGCGCCAATGTTTTGGACCGGTGCCCCTCCCACCGAGCCCGGGATGCCGCTCATGCATTCGACCCCGGACAGGCCTTCGTCGACGCAGCGCTCGACAAAGGACGCCCAGTCCTCGCCGGCGGCGACCGAGACTATGACGTCGCCACCCTCCGAGCGGGCGACCCGGCCCTTCAACCCGATGTGGGCCACTATGCCGGGGAAACCTTCGTCGGCGATGAGCACGTTGCTGCCGCCGCCGAGCACCAGCAGCGGATCAGCCTTGGCGGCGGCGCGCCCCAAGACCTCTTGCAAAGCGCCGATATCGGCCACCTCCACAAGCTCGCGGGCCGGGCCACCCACGCCCAAAGTGGTCCACTCCGCCAACCTGGGGCCACCAGAGCCGGGGGGCCGGCCTCTCCTGGCCGGCACTTCCAAGGCGGCGGTGGTGTCCGGCTTGAAAAGGCTCATATCCTCGGCCGCAGCCTAGCGGCGCCCCGGGGGACCGGCCGGGACCTAGAGCACGGCCCCGTCCCCGGCACGGCTAGATTGCCAGCGAAAAGAGGCTCCCCGGGGCCCCGAACCGGGAGGAGCGCGTGCAGCACCTCGAACAGGAGGTAAAGCTCGACGTCGACCAGGACTGGCAGCTCCCGGACCTGACCGGCGTACTGCCCGGGGCGCAGGTGGTGGCCCTGCCTGCGCTCTCGCTCGAAGCGGTCTACTTCGACACCGAGGACCGCCGCTTGGAGCAGCAGCGCATCACTCTGCGCCACCGCCGTGAGCGCGAGGAGCCGGCTGCACACGAACCAGGCGCCGAGGCCAGCGGCGAGCGTACCGCCCGGGTCTGGACGGTCAAACTGGCCTCGCGGGCAAACGGCGCCGTACTGGCCCGGACCGAGGTGAGCTGGGCGAACGGCGAAGGGCTCCCCGGCGAAGCGGGCCGAAGAAAGGCGGGCGACGGCGGGTCGGGTGGCGCCGGCGCCGGGGCGGAAGCGCCATCGCCGCCGCGCGAAGCGGTCGAGCTGTTGGCCGGCGTCACCCTGGGGGAGGCCCTCAGGCCGCTCGCCGCCCTGACGACGAGGCGGCAGCGCTGGCACCTACGGACCTCCGACGGCCGGGCCCTGGCCGAGGTGGCCCACGACACGGTTACCGGCACTCGCCTGTCCCCGCTGGCAGGAGGCACCCCGGCTACAGGGCCGGCGCACTTCACCGAGGTGGAAGTGGAACTGGCCACGGGTTCGGCGCTGGAAGTCGTCGAAGCCGTAGTGGCCAGGTTGGTGGAAGCCGGAGCCCGCCCCACGTCCCGGCAAAGCAAGCTCATGACCGTGCTCCGATCGCTCCCCGGCCCCAACGGGCGCGAGCGGACCGGCCCCGACGGGCCCGAGGGGCCCCGCCCCGAGGCGCGCTCGGTCCCGGCCGCCACCGTCGGCGACGTGCTCGCCCAGCAGGCCCAGCGGTGCCTTCGCGCCCTCGTAAAGCACGACCCCCCGATCCGGCTCGGCGACCCGAGCCCGGAGCACGTGCACCGCAGCCGGGTAGCCACCAGGCGGCTGCGCACGCTGCTCCGCGCCGTCCAACCCCTCCTCCCAGGGGCCGAGACCGGAGGCGAGGCAACAACCAGCGGCGCTGAACGTGGCAGCGCCGCCTGGTTGTCGGCGCTCCGGGACCAAATGCGGTGGCTGGGCCGTATGTTGGGCACCACCCGTGACGCCGATGTGCGCCTCCACTGGGGAGAGCAAGCCTGCGCCACGCTGAGCCCCGCGGACGAGGCGGGGGCCTCGAGCGTCATGGCACAAGCCCGCCGGGGACAAGAAATTGCGCATCAGGAGCTCTTGGACGCAATGAGGTCCGAACGCTACATCCAGGCTCTGCGCCTGTTGGAAGCTCTGGGCCGACCGGGAGGTACCGGCGAGCCGGCCGAGCTTCGGCGCCGCCTCCGCCAGCCCGCCGCGCCAAGCCTGGCCGGGAGCGGGCGAGAGCAATGGGCCTCGCTGGCAAAGGCAGTCGCCCGACTTGGTGATGACCCCCCGGAAGCCGCCCTGCACAAGTTGCGCATCAAGGCCAAGCGGCTCCGGTACCTGGCCGAAGTGGCAGCGCCGGTGTTGACGCCGCCGTCACTACGGTCCGCCGAACGCACGGTCAGGGCCGCCGCCGCCCTCCAGGACGTCTTGGGCGAACTGCACGATTCGGCCGTGAACGAACAGTGGCTGCGAGGGCCCGTCGTCACCGGCGCCGCCAACGAAGCGGCCGGCGTCGGCACCACCATCGTCGCCGGCCAACTGATCGCCATGGCTCGACAGGTCGGCCACGCCCAGAGGGCGGAATGGGGGCACGCGTGGGGGCGCCTCGACCGCAAGAAGCTGCGGAGGTGGACGGCCGGACCTCCCTCAGGATAGCCCGCCCGGGTTGTCCCCGCCCTAGGCTCATCACGATCGTGGTCCTGGCCCTGCCCGAGATCGAGCGCGGCCTCCACGTGGCGCTGACCTCGGTGGTATGGGTCGTCATCGGCTACCTCCTCGTCATCACCCTCCTGGCCACCCAGAAGGGACGGCGCCATACTGGTGTCGCCGCGCTCGATCTCGAGGAGCCTCGCCTTTGCCATTTTCGTGGGGACGGCCAAGCTGCACGGCCTCCTGGCCAGCGCTTTGCCTACAGGCCTGCACACCCCCTTTTACACCTCGGCGGGCGTGATGGTAGTCGCCGCCGCTTTTTCCGCTACCCGGGACGCCCGGCACAAGGCGCCGGTGGAGGCGGGCGCCACATCCTCTTGAAGTCGACGTCGGCCGACCACCCGCACGCCGCCCAGGACCGCCGAGGCGGTAGCTTCGCGGCGGTGGGATGGCGCAGAGCCCGGGAGCACTTGGAACGCTGGGCAAAAGAAGGCCAGCGGGTCACCGGGGCCCCCACTTCTGCCAACGGGGCCTCCTCTTTCCATTTGTGGTGGGCCCTGCCCGAACCGGGCCCCCTGAGCGAAGTGCGCGCCGTGCTGGAGGTCGTGCGCCCCCCGTCGGTGCCCCGGCTCTATTTCTGGGCGCTCCAGGTGTCGTTCGTCGAGCGCGGACGCGAATTGGGTGCCGGCCACACTGGGCTGCAATGGCACCCTGGGGCCCCCGACGGCGCCGTCAACTGGGGCGGTTACGCCACCGGGGGCGGCGTGCTCGAGGGCAGCGGGTCCCACTTGGCGCCGGTCGACGGCCCCCATACCCGCCATTTCCCCTGGGCCCCCCGCCGCCCGTACCGCCTCCGGGTGTGGTCGCCGGCCGCCGGTGCCTGGCGCTCGGAAGTCACCGACGCCCAAGACGGGACGACCACGGTCGTGCGGGACCTCTTCGTCCCGGCAAGCTCGCTCGCCAGCCCCCTTGTTTGGTCCGAGGTCTTCGCCCGCTGCGACGACCCCTCCACCGAAGTGCGCTGGTCCGGCCTCGAAGCCGTCCTCCCCACAGGCCAGGTTCTGACGGCGACCTCGGCGAGGCTCACCTACCAGTCCCACGCCGAGGGGGGCTGCGCCAACACCGAGTCGCGGGCCGAGGACCGCTATTTCGTCCAGGCGACCGGCTTGCCGGGGCCAAGGCGACCGGGGCCAGAGGTGCTGTCCCTCCCGGCGGCGCCTTGAGCTCAGCCCGTTGCCGTGGCGTTGGGCCGGCCGGGGCCGCCCGCAGAGATCTCCACGGCCGGGGCGCGGGACAAGCCCACCCGCCGAGAGATGTAGGCGGCCTGGATCTCGGCCACGCTACGGCGGAGGTCCCGGCCCTCCACCCAGGCCTCGCCCGCCCGTTCCATCCTACCCAGCAGGTCAGGGCGGGTGCGCAACGCACGCACCTGCTCGACCAGCTCGGGGACGTCCCTTGCCTCGAGCGCAAGGTTGCGGCCGACCATCTCCGTGGTCGACGCCGTCCCGTGGCCGGCAAGGGGGGCGAAAGCGATCACGGGACGAGGGGTGCGGAGTGCTTCGAGCACGGTCACCCCGGCGCCGTTGGTGACGACCACGTTGGCGGCGGCCATGAGCTCCGGCATCGTCGACACATAGCCGTAGACCGTCAACCCGCCCGGCGCAAGAGCGGTAAGGGCACGCAGTTCTGACTCCAAAGCGGCATTTTTACCACAGACAGCGATCACGTGCACCGGTGGCTCGAGCTTGATCAGCGCTTCGACGCCCGGGGTGATGCTGCCCAGGCCCCAGGCCCCTCCGCTCATGAGGACCAAGAAATCGCCGTCGGGCAGGCCGAGCAAACGGCGAGCCTCGGCCCGGCTGACCTCGCCGAACCCCCGCCGCACGGGGGGGGCCCCCACCCGCATGGAGCGCTCGAAGCCGGGCAGCAGGGCGTGCTCGGCCGCAGTGTCGTAAATAACGAAGTGCAAGTCGATGCCCTCGTAGGCCCACAGGGGGTGGACATGGAACGCGGGCACGTAAGTTGCGGTCAGCGTCGAAAGGCCCCGGTGCTTGCGCATCCAGTCGAGCCCGGCCGAACCGAACGGGTAAGTCGAGATTATGATATCTGGCGCCGGGCCATCGATGGAGCCGAGGGCATGGGCGAGGCGGCGGCCGAAGAAAGCGCCGGCGGCCCTACGAGAAGCGCCTGCCACGCGCTCCGAGCGGCACAACCAGCGGTACGAGGCCTCGTAGCTCCAGGGCACGGTGTTCATTTGGAACTGGTACAACCAACGGGCGAACCTGGCGAAGCGGGGGCCGCGCGTCTCCATGGTGTCCAACTGGTCGACCTGGCAGCCGGGCCAGCACTCTGCGATAGCCTCGGTGAGGGCGGCGGCAGCGGCGTTGTGGCCCTCCCCCATCTCGGCAGAGATGATCAGGGCCCGCCGGGGCAGGTTATCGTCTAAAGCCGTCATTGCCCGTCATGTTCTACTCCTGGCATCGCCCACTCGGCAACCTTCGGTAGCCCGTGCTGGTCCTGGGTAGCCTACTCGCGCTCGTTTCGGGCACGCTCAATTCGGCCGCGGCCGCCCTGGAGAAGCACCAGGGCATGCGCACGCCGACCGAGCGCGAGGGCATGTCGCTCCTGGCCGCTCTGGCCAAGCGGCCTCTGTGGCTGTTCGCCATTGGAATGAGCGGGCTCGCCTGGGTGCTCGAAGCCGCTGCCCTGGCCTCCGCCCCGGTGCCAGTCGTCGCCACCTTGCGCATCGCCGGGCGGGGGCTGTTGGTGGTCGGGGGCGGGCGCTGGCTCGACGAGCGCTTCACGGTCTGGGAGGTGCTGGGAGTGGCCCTGGCGAGCGCCGGTGGCGCCATCACGGCCGCGGGCGCCTCCCATGTGCGCACCTCCCACAAGCCCCTGTCCAACCTGACCGAGCTGATGGTGGGAGCGGGCTGCGTGCTCAGCGCCATCCTCGTGTCCCGCGGCGCCGCCTGGCTCGCCGGGACCGGCCGGCGGGGAGCGGCACCAAGTGGTCGGTCGACCCGGCGCACCAAGGCCGGCGGGGTGGCCATGGGTGCCGCGGTTGGGGTCCTCTTCGCCGGTAGCGGGGTGTTCACCAAAGAGATCGGCGACCGCTTTGCCGTCTACGGCGTGGGTGGGCTCACCTCGGTCGCCGCCAGCGCCGGCCTCTGGCTCATGATCGCCATGTCCGTATGGGCACAGAGCCTCATCCAGCGAGCGTTCCGCCGGGCCAACGCCGCCACCGTCTCCGCCGCCAACGCCACCGTTGCCTCTCTCGGGCTCATCGCCTCCGGCTTTTTGCTCTACGGGGAGAACCTGCCTAGAGGCTTGTACCGGTTTATGCTGGTGGGGGGGATAGTGGTGGCGATCGTGGGGACGGTGCTCCTCATCGGCTCCCGGCCAGGGACCCCCGCCGCCGGCGCCGGGGCAGGGGCACGGGCCGCGGCCGAGAGCAACGCCGGCGGGGAAGGCGTGGGGGACGCCGGCGGGGAAGGTGTGGGGGAAGCCGGCGGGGCAGAGATGGGCAAGGCGGGCAGGCGGGCGGCGACCGACCCGGCGGGCAACTAGTCAGGCAGCGGGGTACCCGGGCAACGGGTGGGCGGCAGGCCTGCTACTGCCGGCGGGGCAGGCGCTCGAGTTGCAGGTGGAACACCCGGCCGTCGCCCACTGTCGCCCTTAGACCGGCGGGCAACGGCGCGTCCGCTAAGACGACGTCGTCGGCCAGTGTCTCGCCGGCGACGAGCGCCAGGTTCTCCTCTACAGCCAGGCGCAACTGGGCGAAATGCGACAGGTCGAGCGCCAGGCGGACATGGTCGGAGACGTTGAAACCGGCCTTTTTGCGGGCTTCTTGGACCTGGCGCACGACGTCGCGGGCGAGGCCCTCGCGTTCGAGCGGAGGCGTGACCTCGAGCGCCATCTTCACCACCATGTGGTTGCCGGGCAGGGCGCGCGACGACGACCGGTCCTTCGGGGCGAGGGAAACGAAGTACTCCTCTTCGGCCAAGGTGTGGCCGGCGACCTCAACGGCCCCCTCGGCCGGGCGGGACCATTCACCCCGGCGCACCGCCGCGATGACCGCTTGGGTAGCCGGGCCCAGGCGGGGCCCGAGCACGGAGGGGTTGACAGCCAGGCGGAGGTCAGCGACGTCGCTCACGTCGCTCATGAGCACCACCGCCTTGACGTTGAGCTCGTCGGCCACCAGTTCCCGATAAGGTGCCAGCGCCGGCGCACCGGAGCCGGCCACGGTCACGGAGGCCAGGGGCAGGCGAGCGCGCAGGTCGTTGGCCTTGCGCACCGAATGGCCCGCCGAGCACACCTCGCGCACGATGTCCATGTGGGCCACGAGTTGCTCGTCCCTCGGGAACGCGGACGCGTCGGGCCAGTCGGTGAGGTGGACGCTGCGCTCACCGGTGAGGCCCCGGTAGATGGTCTCGGCCAACATCGGCAGCAAGGGGGCGACCACCTGGCAAAGTACCCGGAGCACCGTATATAGCGTGTCGTAGGCGGCGGCCTTGCTCCGGTCCGAGGCCTGGCTGGCCCCTACCCGGCTCCAGAAGCGGTCCCGGCTCCGGCGTATGTACCAGTTGTTGAGCGCGTCCAGGAACGAGGTCACCGAGGCGCAGGCCCGATAGAGGTCGTAGCCGTCCATGGCCCCGGTCAGCTCCTCCACCAGCAGACGGGCCTTGGAGAGCACGTAACGGTCGAGCACCTCGGGGCTGGCGCTCTGCCACTTCGCCCGGTAGCCGTCGGCGCTGGCGTACATGGAGAAGAACTTCCAAGCGTTCCAGAGCGGGTTGAGGACCGCCCGCACGGCCTCGGACGGCCCCCGGCGCTCGACCACCAGGTCGCCACCTCTCATCACCGGCGACGACAACAGGAACCACCGCATGGCGTCGGCCCCGTAGACGTTGAACATCTCGTCGGGGTCGGGGTAGTTGCGCAACCTCTTGGAGAGCTTCGCCTTGTCGTGGCCGAGCACTATGCCGTGAGCGATGCAGTTGGCAAATGCGGGCTTGCCGAAAAGGGCGGTCGCCAGCACGTGGAGGGTGTAGAACCAGCCGCGGGTCTGGCCCACGTACTCGACTACGAAGTCAGCGGGGAAATGGCCTTCGAACCACTCGGCGTTCTCGAAGGGGTAGTGGACCTGGGCGAAAGTCATCGACCCGGACTCGAACCAGCAATCGAGCACCTCCTCCACCCGGCGCATCGTCGAGCGCCCGGTGGGGTCGTCGGGGTTGGGCCGGACGAGCTGGTCTATGCCAGGGCGGTGCAAGTCGGCCGGCCGGGTGCCGAAATCGGCCTCGAGCTCGTCGAGGCTCCCGTACACGTCCATGCGCGGGTAACGGGGGTCGTCGCTCTTCCACACCGGGACCGGCGCCCCCCAGAACCGGTTGCGGCTTATGGCCCAGTCCCGGGCACCCTCCAGCCACTTGCCGAACGCCCCGTCGCGCACGTGGGCAGGCACCCAGTTGACCTCCTGGTTGAGCCGGGCCATGTCGGCCTTGATCGCCGTCACCTTCACGAACCAGGAGCTCACGGCCTTGTACACCAGGGCTGTGTCGGTCCGCCAGCAATGCGGGTAGGCGTGCTCGTAGGTCTCGTGGCGCACGAGGGCGCCTATGGCGCGCAGGTCTGCGATTATCGCCCGGTTGGCTTCGAAGACCTGCTTGCCCTCATAGGGCGGGACCTCGGCCGTGAAGCGGGCGCGCGAGTCCACCGGGCAGACGACGGCTATGCCCGCTGCTTCGCAGGCCCGCTGGTCGTCCTCGCCAAAGCCGGGGGCGAGGTGGACCACGCCGGTGCCTTCTTCGGTGGAGACGAAGTCGGCGCGCAGGACGACGAAGGCATTGGGCTCGGACGAGAAGAAGCCCCACAGCGGCCGGTAGGAAAGGCCGGTGAGCTCGTGACCGGAAATAGTCGCCACCTGGGCAGCCCCGGGCCAGGTCGTGGCGAGGCTCTCGGCCAGCGCCTCCCAGCGGGCCTGGGCCAGGACGTAACGGGAACCGCCCGCCTCCACGACCGCATATGCGATCTCCGGCCCGACCGCCAGGGCGAGGTTGGACGGCAGCGTCCAAGGGGTGGTCGTCCATACCAGGGCGCGCACAGATGAGCCCGAGAACAGCGCCGCGGCGGGGTGGCCGGGGGGTGGTGGGATGAGCTCGAAGGCGACGGTGACGGCGGGGTCCTGGCGAGGCCGGTAGGAGCCGTCCATGCCTGTCTCGGAGTTGGAAAGAGGCGTCTCGCATTCCCAGCAATAGGGCAGCACCTTGTAACCCTCGTAGAGGAGGCCCTTTTCGTGCAGCTGTTTCAACGCCCAGATGACGCTCTCCATGTAGGAGAGGTCCATCGTCTTGTAATCGTTGGCGAAGTCGACCCAGCGGGCCTGGCGGGTCACGTAGCGCTCCCACTCGTTGGTGTAGCGCAGGACCGAAGACCGGCAGTAGTCGTTGAACCGCTCGATGCCGTAGCGCTCGACGTCCACCCGCCCGGGCAGGCCGAGCTCCTTCACCGCTTCCATCTCGGCCGGAAGGCCGTGGCAATCCCAACCGAAGCGCCTCTCGACCCGCCAGCCCCGCATCGTCTTGTACCGCGGGATGGCGTCCTTCACGTACCCGGTCAGCAGGTGGCCGTAGTGAGGCAGCCCGTTGGCGAAGGGCGGGCCGTCGTAGAACACGAGCTCGTCGGCCCCGGCCCGGCGGGCGAGCGAGGCGGCGAAGGTCCCTTCGGCCTGCCAGGAGGCGAGCACGCGCTCCTCGAGCTCGGGGTAGCTCGCCCTCGCGGGGACCTCCGGGTAGACGTGCGGCCGGCCCGGGCGAGACATGGCCCTACAGTATTGCGGCGTGGCCGAGGAGCTGTTCGAGGTGGTGCGCCGCGGCGGCGGCGAAGGGGACGAAGGCTCGGTCGACGTCGTCGTCCGCC
>JBOGGK010000460.1:0-8496 GCA_050744045.1 Acidimicrobiales bacterium
CCGGGTCATCACCGCCATGCTCGCGGCGACGTAGGGGGAATCGGTCAGCTGGACGCCGATCCCGGAGATCTCCGAGCCCAACGGGCCCATCGAAAAGGGGACGACGTACATTGTGCGCCCTCTCATGGCCCCGGAGAACATGCGCCGTAGCCGGCCCTTCATCTCTTCGGGGCTCGCCCAGTTGTTGGTGGGGCCGGCCGCTGACTTTTCCTCCGAGCAGATGAACGTGCGGTCCTCTACCCGGGCTACGTCGTCAGGGTCGGACCGGGCCCAATAGCTGCCCGGGCGCCGTTGGGCGGAAAGGCGTGTAAAGGTGCCACGGTCGACGAGCAGCTCGCACAGCTGCTCGTGCTCGGACACGGAGCCATCGCACCACAGGACCTGGTCGGGCCGGCAGGTCTGTGCCCAGTGGTCGACGAAGGCCAAGAGGTCGTCGTTGGCGCTCAATGGGTGGGTAGCGGTCATATGAGGTCCTACTTTCTTACCTAAGGAGCTTCTTACCTAAGGAGCTTCAAGCGAGCAGCTCGTACGCGGGCAGGGTCAGGAACGCAGGGAAGTCGTCGGCCAAAGCGACCTGTTCGAACACGTCTCGTGCCTTACCCAGCAGGCCGGCGTCGTAGGCACCGCCGCAGGACATCCTCTCGACGGTCTGGTCCAGCATTTGGCGCACCAGGGCCTTGGTCACCACGGCCCCGTCGGGGCCGGCGAGGGCCACCTGGTGATGGGCCCACTGCCAGACCTGGGCACGGCAGATCTCGGCGGTGGCGGCGTCTTCCATCAAGTCGTCGATGGCGGCAGCCCCCGTCCCTCCCAGCCAGGAGGCGAGGTAGCGCACGCCCACTGAGATGTTCGTCTCGAGCCCGGCTCGGGTGGTCCCCCCGGGTGGGTGCTCGACCGTGAGCAGCTGGCGCCGGTCCACCTCGACCTCGGGCCGTTGGCGCACCAGCTGGTGGGGCCGTTCGCCGAGCACGGCGTCGAACTCGCTCATCGCCGTGGGCACCAGGTCGGGGTGCGCGACCCAGGTGCCGTCGAAACCGTCGGCCGCTTCGCGCTTCTTGTCCTCGGCCACCTTGGCGAGCGCCGTTGCGGTCACCGCCGGCTTGCGCCGGTTGGGTATGAAGGCAGCCATGCCCCCGATGGCGTGCGCGCCCCGGCGGTGGCAGGTCTTGACCAGGAGCTCGGTGTAGGCCCTCATAAACGGGGTGGTCATGGTGACCAGCGAGCGGTCAGGCAGGACGAAGGCGGGGTCGGCGTGGAAACGCTTGGCCACGCTGAAGATGTAGTCCCACCGGCCCGCGTTGAGCCCGCAGATGTGGTCCGCCAGCTCGTAGAGGATCTCTTCCATCTCGAAAGCGGCCGTGATCGTCTCGACGAGCACGGTGACCCGGACCGAGCCATGGTCGAGCCCGAGCGCTTGCTCGGTGGCGGAGATGACGTCTTCCCATAACCGGGCCTCCAGCTGGCTTTCCAGCTTGGGCAGGTAGTAGTAAGGGCCGAAACCACGGGACAACGACTCCCGCCCGTTGTGGAAGGCGTAGAGCGCGAAGTCGAACAGGCTCGCCGATACCGGCTCCCCGCCCACGGTGAAGTGCTTCTCGGTCAGGTGCCAACCCCGGGGCCGGACCATGAGCGTCGCCGTCTCTTCGCCCAGCGCGTAGGTTTTGTCCGGGGTGACGAGCTCGATCGTGCGGCGCACCGCGTCCTGGAGGTTGACCTGCCCGTCGATCATGTTGCCCCAGGTCGGTGAGTTGGCGTCCTCCAGGTCGGCCATGAACACCTTGGCCCCGGAGTTGAGCGCGTTGACCATCATCTTGCGCTCCGCCGGCCCGGTGATCTCGACCCGGCGGTCAGACAGCGCCTTGGGCGCTTCTGGGACCGTCCAGGGGCTATCGCGGACGGCCGCCGTAGCGGGGAGGAAGTCGGGCCGCTCGCCCTCGTCGAAGCGGGCCTGGCGGGCCTCCCGGGCAGCCAGGAGCTGGCGCCGGGGCCCCTCGAAGGACCGGTGGAGGCCGGCGAGGAGCTCGACCGCTCCCGGGGTCAGGACCCGCTCGGCTCGAGGGTGGGGGACGTACCTGACATCTCCGACATTTGGCATCGGGCAGCACTTTGGCAAACGGTTCGGCCATTGTCGAACGGAATCTTGCCCACTCTTGCTATTTAGCGAAAGTTCCGCTAAAATTTAGGCCATGGGGAGCTCGGACGGGCTCGACCCTTTGGTCTTCGGGCACCGGCTCCGCCACCTTCGGCGCCAGTCGGGTATGACGCTCGCCGTCTTGGGCCACGCGGTGGGGCGGCCGCCTTCTTACCTGTCCCAGTTGGAGAACGGCCACTTGGAGCCGCGCCTATCGACGGTCAACCGCCTCGCCGCCGCGCTCGGTTGCCACCCGGGCGACCTGCTGGTGCCAGGTGCGCCCACCCGGAGGGCCGAGCTCGAGGTCGAGCTCGCCCACATGCAGGACGACCCCACCTACAAGGCGCTCCAGCTCCCCTACCTGCGCCCGAGCGCCCGCCTCGACACCGCCGCCCTGGAGCACGTCGTAGCGCTGTTCACCAAGGTAAAAGAGCTCTCCTCGCCGGGGCCCAACCCGGCGTCGGCGGCGCCCGAGACGTGGCTGGCCGGCGCCCGGGCGGCCAACATCTCGATACGGGCCGAGATGCGCAAGCAGGACAATTATTTCGAGCACATCGAGCAGGTGGCGTCCCGGGCGCTTGCCGCGGTGGGCTACCGGGGGCCGGGGGCGGTGTCGGAGCGCAACCTAACGGATGTCGCCCGCTACTTCGGTTTCAAGGTCGCCCGGGTGCAGGACCTGCCCCCCTCGACCCGGTCGATCAGCGACACCCGCCACAAGGTGATCTACGTGCCCCAGCGCAACACCGCCGGGGGTATGCGCCAGTCGCGCTCGGTTATCGCCAAGACCCTCGGCCACGTCGCCCTCGGCCACGACGAGCCCACTGACGTCGAGGGCCACGTGCGCCAACGGGTCGAGGGCAACTACTTCGCCGGGGCGCTCCTGGCCCCCGAGGGCGCCTTCGTCCACGTCCTCGGCGATGCCAAGGCCCGCGAGGACATCTCGGTCGAGGACCTGAGGGAAGTGTTCTACCTCTCCTACGAGATGGCGGCGCACCGCGTCACCAACCTGGTCACGCGCCACTTCGGGATCCGTGCCCACTTCCAGCGCTGCGACCCCGAGGGCGTGCTGTGGCAGGCGTACGAGAACGACGGGGTCCTCCTGCCCTCCGACCGCTTCGGCACCGTGGAGGGCCAGCGGCTGTGCCGGCGCTGGAGCTCGCGGCGGGCGTTCGAGGCGGAGGACTCCTACGCGCTGTACTACCAGTACACCGAGACCGTGGCCGGCACCTTCTGGTGCGCCACCCACGTGGACCTCGAGCGCAACGACGGGGACGCGGTCACCGTGGGCACGCGCCAGGCCGACGCCCATTGGTTCCGGGGTTCGGAGACCGCCCAACGAGCGGTCTCGACCTGCCCGGACCCCTCGTGCTGCCGGCGGCCCCCGCCCGATACCGCGAGCCGTTGGGGCAGCGCGGCGTGGCCGCTGGCCCACGACCGCAGCCGGTTCCTCCGGGGCCAGTCCCCGGGGACGGTGGTGCTCGGTGCCGAGTTGGGGGTGGAGTTCACCGACGTCTACAGCTTCCTCGACCGCCACTGCGCCGGCGTCGCTGACCCCTGAGCTCAGGCGTGGAGTTTGGCGCTGGCGGACGCGGGTAGGAGTGCGGGGTCGGCCATCCGGTGGCTGGCGGCTAGGTTCGGTGAGGTGGTGGCTTGGCTCGCACGGGGACTGCCGGGAAGCTCGACTCGGCACAAAAGAGGTACCGGCCGACCGGGGTTGCTGTAGGGACGCTCAAGAAGTTCCTGGAGGACGGGTCGTCGTACATGGCGGCGATGATCGCCTTTTGGGCCTTCTTCTCGGTGTTCCCGCTGTTCCTGCTCCTGATGTCGCTGTTGGGCTACCTGCTGCCCGCCTCCACCAAGTCTGACGTCCTGCACCACGTGGCGGCCCTGTTCCCGATGCTTGACCCGTCGACCGTCGGTCATTTGAGCGGGAGCGCCTGGACCGCGATCCTGGGCGGGGTGACCGCCTTGTGGAGCGGGACGGCGGTCATGCGGACGGCCCAGTACGCTTTCAACTCGGCCTGGGAAGTCCCCATGAGGGAGCGGCCCAAGATGGTCGAGAAGCTGAAGCGGGCGCTGTTCGCCCTCTCGACGATCGGGGTAGGGCTGGTGGTCAGCGTTATCATCAGCGACTTCGTCACCGGGCGCGACAACGGCGTCGACCTCGGGATGGGGGGGAGGATCGCCGGCTACGTGGTGGCGGCGGCGCTCGACGTCGGGCTGTTCGTGGTGGCGTTCAAGGTGCTGACCGACCGCAAAGTCAGCTTTCGCGACGTCTTGCCAGGAGCAGTGCTGTCCGGCGTCGCCTTTTGGGTGCTGGAGCAGCTGTCTTCGTTCATAATATCCCGCCACCTGCAAAACGCCCAGAGCACATACGGCCATTTCGCCACCGTGATAACGATCCTGTGGTGGTTCTACATCCAGGCCGTGATCACCATGCTCGGCGCACAACTGAACGTGGTGCTCCGCCGCCGGCTCTACCCGAGGAGCCTGAGCGACCCGACAGAAACGGGAGCAGACCGCCGCGCCCTGCGCGATTATGCCGCCTCGCGGGCCTATGCCGGAGAGGGCCAGCAAGAAGTGCAGGTCCATTTCCCCGGCCGCCGGGGCGACGAGGAGGAGCGTGACCGGCGGGACGAACCTGCGATCTACTACGAGGACCGGAGGCGCCGCGCCCGCTGAGGGCCGTTGCCCCTCGCGGTGGCTCAGTGCGAGTGCCGGGGCACCTCGTGGCCCCGCGCCCCGAGCAGGAAGTCGAAATCTGCGCCGGCGTTGGCCTGCATCACGTGCTGGGCGTAGAGCCAGGCGTAACCCGATGCCGCTTTAGCCGCCGGCGGCGCCCAAGCCGCTTTCCGGCGCTCCAGCTCGGCACCGGCGACGTCGAGGCGCAACGAGCGGGCCGCCACGTCGAGCTCGATGACGTCGCCATTGTGCACCAGAGCGAGCGGTCCGCCCAAGGCTGCTTCCGGGGCGACGTGGACGACCACGGTGCCGAACCCGGTGCCGCTCATCCTCCCGTCACATATCCGGACCATGTCGGTCACCCCTTGTTTCAAAAGTTTGGCCGGCAGAGGCACGTTTGACACCTCGGGCATCCCCGGGTAGCCCTTGGGGCCGGCGTAGCGGACGACGATCACGTCCTCGGGCGAGACTTCGAGGCCGTCGTCGTCGCAAACGGCGTGGTAGGCCTCGGGCGAGTCGAAGACCAGGGCCTTGCCCCGGTGCTTCAGGAGCTCGGGCGAGGCAGCCGACTGCTTTATCACTGCCCCGTCCGGGCAGAGGTTGCCTCGGAGCACCGCGGTGGCGCTGCCCGGCGGGAGGAAAGGCTCGCTCACGCCCCTTATGACTTCACGGTCCCAGCAGCGGGCGCCGGCGACGTTGTCCCCGATGCTCTTGCCCGTGACGGTGAGCTGGTCGGCGTTGAGCAGCCCCGCCTCGGCCAGGTCTCGGAGCACAGCGGGCAAGCCGCCGGCATAGCAGAAATCCTCCATCAGGTGACGTCCTGACGGCAATAAGTCGACCAGGGTGGGCACGGGCCGGGCGAGGGCGTCGAAGTCGTCCAGCGAGACTTCCACGCCCAACCGGCCGGCGATGGCGAGCAGGTGGATGACGGCGTTGGTCGAGCCCCCGATGGCGGCGTTGGCCCGGATGGCGTTCACGAAGGCCGGCCTTTCCATGATGCTGTGGGGGCGGAGGTCTTCCATCACCAACGAGACCGCTCGGGCCCCTGCCTCCTGGGCCGTCTCGTAGCGGCGGGAGTCAGGCGCGGGCCAGGTCGCCGACCCGGGCAGCTGCATGCCGAGGGCCTCGGCCAGGCAGGCCATGGTGGAGGCGGTGCCCATGGTCATGCAGTGGCCCTCGGACCTCGACATGCACCCCTCGGCCTCGTGGAGCTGGGCCTGCGTCATCCGGCCGGCCTTCTGCTCGGCCTCGAACTTCCAGACGTGGGTCCCAGAGCCGATGTCCTTGCCCCGGAACTTCCCGTTCAGCATGGGCCCGCCGGTCACCATGACCGCCGGCAGGTCTACGCTGGCTGCGGCCATGAGCAGGCCCGGGGTCGTCTTGTCGCAGCCCGACAGCAGCACCGCCCCGTCGAGCGGGTTGGCCCGCATCAGCTCCTCGGCTTCCATGGCCAAAAGGTTGCGGTAGAGCATGGCGGTCGGCCGCATGAGCGTCTCCCCCGTGGCCAGGACCGGGAACTCGAGCGGGAAGCCGCCCGCCTGCCAGACGCCCCGCTTCACCGCCTCGGCCACCCGGTGCAGGTGGACGTTGCAGGGCGCCAGCTCGGACCACGTCGTGGCCACCCCGATGACGGGGCGCCCGTCGAAGACCTTGGGGCCGTAGCCCCTGCGCAACCAGGAGCGGTAGGTCATGCCCGAACGCCCCTCGGCCCCGAACCAGGACTGGCTCCTGCGGGTGCCGCTCATCCCTGGGGCACCTTTGATCTCCGGGGCACCTCGAACCGGTGGGCGGGGAGGCCGGCCACGCCGGGCTGGGCGACGAAGAGGTCGCCGGCGTGCGGTTGCTCGGCGAGCTGGGCGCCGTCCAGGCGGCTGCGGGCAGTGGTGACATAGAGGTCTGACAGCTCCGGGCCCCCGAAAGCCACGCTGGTGACCTGGGAGGTCGGCAGGAGCACTTGGCCCAACCGGCGGCCGTCCCTCGGGTCGAGCCGCTCCACCCGGGCTCCTCCCCAGCAAGCGACCCATAGGCACCCCTCCGCGTCGATCGCCATGCCGTCGGGGCTGCCTCCGGTGACCTCCGCGACCACCCGGCGGTTGGACAAGGCGCCGGTCTCGGGGTCGAAGTCGAAAGCATCGACGCTGTGGCGAGGGGAGTCGATGTAGTACATCGTGGCCTCGTCTGCGCTCCAGGCGAGCCCGTTCGAGACGGTCACCTCTTCGACGGCGACGCTGACATTGCCGTCCGCCGCCAGCATGTAAAGGCAGCCGAGGGGTTGCGACTCGTCCCAGTCCATCGTGCCGGCGAAAAAGCGGCCGCGTGGGTCGACCTTCCCATCGTTGAAGCGGACCTTGGCGCCGTTTACCTTCAAGTCTCCAAAAGCCTCGAGCTCGCTCCCGTCGGGCGAGCAGAGGTAAAAAGCGTCGTGGGCGGCCAGCACCAGGCCGCCGCCCTCGTGCAGGACGACCGCCCCCACGGCCCGGCCCACGCCGAAGTTAGCGTGCCTGCCGCTCCGGGGCCAGAAACTGTGGACCCGCTGGCCCAAGATGTCGACGAAAAGCAGGCCTTCACTGCGCTCGTCCCAGACCGGGCCCTCGCCCAGCTCGGTGTGCACCTCCAAGGCGACCTCTGCGGCGTGGTCTTTGACCGGCATCGTGCCCTCCGCCGGTGAGCCTACTAGGCAGCTCCAAGTGCCGGCGAGCTACCACCTGGTCCCGAAAGCACTGGCGGAGCGGAGGTTGGGCACGTTGCCCCGGGCCAACTTGACGATCGGCGCGCCTAAATGAGTCACGAAGAAGTGCTCTTCCTGGTTGTCCCGGGTGACCACCTGGATGTCGTAGCGGAGCGCTATGCGCCGCAGCAGGCGCAGGCGCGGGAGCCATTGGCCCGGTTGTTATTACCCGGAGGAGCCGGCTCCTACGCGGCCGCTCGCCTGGCCCCGCCTCTCACCTCGCGGGGGGAGACGAGCGAGGCGAACACGACGGTGTTGTCGGCGTACTGGCGCGTCGAGTAGCTGAACGGGCCGCCGCAGGTCACCAAGCGGAGCGCAGCGTGGTCGGTCGGCCCGTAGACAGCGGCGGTGGGGAAACGGGTTTTTGGGTAGCTGCGTACCCCGTCGACCACGAAGGTCGCGACAGTGGCGTCCGCAAGGGTCACCTCGACCTTGTCCCCTGGCGCCAGCGCACCGAGGCGGAAGAACACGGCGGGGCCGTCGACGTTGTCGACGTGGCCGACGATGACCGACGGCCCGACCTGCCCCGGGGTGGGGGAGTAGCGGTACCACGCAGCTTGGTTCGGGCTGGAGAACAGGGGTGGCACTTGGATGGTGCCGTTCGGGTTGAGCCCCACCTCGCCGACGCGGGCATCGACCCCGATGGCGGGGATGTCGAGGGCGACCGGACGGGACTTGGCGAGCACCGGGCCCGTCGTCCCCCGCTGCCGGCTCCCGAGCGCGGCAGCCAGCATGTCCAGCGTGGCCGGTACAAGCGGCCGGGAGGAGCCGACTTCGGCGCCCGTGCTCGGGGGCGCCGGCCCCCCGAGTGCCCCCGCCGGCCCCCCGAGTGCCCCCGCCTGTGCGGCGGCGGGCTGTGGCGCGTGTCGCTGGGCGGCTGCCCCCAAGCCGAGCGCGGCAGCGCCCGCCCCGAGCAGGCTGGCGCCCACGGCGAGGCTGGCGATGCCGCTAGGGG
>JBOGGK010000461.1:0-3383 GCA_050744045.1 Acidimicrobiales bacterium
GTCAGGATCGCCTCCCCCGAGCCGCTGGTGCCGGCAGGTTGGCCGGCGTCCGAGCCCAGGCCCGGGGCCCCGTTGCCGGCGCCCGAGCCGGCGTAGCCGTTGCCGTCGCTGAACGTGCCCGAGGCCGCCGGCGTGCCAGCGTCGCCACCGGCCCCGCCGTTGTAGCCGAGAGCGAAGTCTAAGGAGCCGTGGCCGGCGCCGCCCGCGCCGCCCCCACCACCGGCGTCGACCAGGACAAAGTCGGAAGCGGAGAGCACCTCGGTGGCCCCGCCGCCCCCGCCACCGGCGATGCCGTCGAAGCCCGTGTTGTTGACGTTGCCCCCGGGGCCGCCGTTCTGGCCGCTGCCGCTGGAAAGGCCGCCGGCGCCGCCGGACCCGTTGCTGGTGCCAGGAGACCCCTCCCCTCCCACCTCGACCACGAGCTTGTCACCCGGGCTCACCGGCACGCTCTCGCTGACCTCGGCGCCGAGCCCGCCGGGGGCGTTCTGTTGCTCTTCACCGCTGAAGCTCCGCCCCGCCCCGCCGCTGGCGCCCCACGCCGTCAGCCGGACCTGGGCCACCCCAGCGGGGACAGTGAAGGACTGGGTGGTGCCGTTGAAAGAGAAGCTCTGGCTCTCGGGCACCAGCTGTGCCGACGAGGGCCACGAGACCGTGACCCCCCCGTTGCCGGGCACTGCGTTGCTCACCGCGACGTGGCTGGCCGACGTGGCCGAGGACGAGCCGCCCGCGCCACCGCCGCCACCGCCGCCCCCACCGGTGCCCCCGGCCGAGCCGCCCGTGCCGCCGGCCAGGCCACCTCCGCCGCCGCCGCCGGTGCCCGCTCCGGTCAGGACCGCCTCCCCCGAGCCGCTGGTGCCGGCTTGGCCGGCGAGCGAGCCCAGGCCCCCGGCGCCGTTGCCGGCCCCCGAGCCGGCGTAGCCGTTGCCGTCGCTAGGCCTTCCCGAAGCCGCCGGCGTGCCGGCGTCGCCACCGGCCCCGCCGTTGTAGCCGAAAGCGAAGCCTGAGGAGCCCGTGCCCGCGCCGCCCGCGCCCCCCCCACCACCGGCGTCGACCAGGACCAAGCTGCCGGACGTGGCGTCGACCACCACGGTGCCGCCGCCCCCGCCACCGCCCGCGCGCCCGTCCAAGGAGCTGTTGACGTTGCCGCCGGGGCCGCCGTTCTGGCCGCTGCCGCTGGAAAGGCCGCCAGCGCCCCCGGAGCTCGCGGTACCTGGAGACCCCTCCCCGCCGACCTCGACCACGAGCTCGTCGCCCGGGCTCACCGGCACGCTCTCGCTGACCTCGGCGCCGAGCCCGCCGGGGGCGGTGTGCTGCTCTTCACCGCCGAAGTCCAGCCCGTCCCCGCCGCTGGCGCCCCACGCCGTCAGCTGGACCTGGGTAACCCCGGCGGGGACGGTGAAGTCCTGGGTGGTGTCGTTGTTGTAGGAGAAGCTCTGGCTGCCAGAAGGGGCAGCGGCCTCTGCCGGAGCGGCGCCGAGGCTGACGACCGACATCGACAGGGCGAGCACGGCTGCAGCCCCGGCCGAGGGCCACCGCAACAGCCCCCGGGCCCTGCGCGGGCTCTTGGCCCGGTGGGGGCTCTTGGCCCGGTGCTGGGGTTGGTGGCTCGTCTGGCTCATGGTATGGGCACCTCGCTCACGGGGTCGACCTCGCAGCGGACTGCGAGGAAAGGGGGCAACAGGCGGAGCGCAGCCTCGGCCCTGCCCGCCTCTACGGTCCAGCAGATCCGGTGCCCGCCCTGGGCGCAAGAAGAGAGCGCGCCGTGGTGGCGGAGGGGGCTGTCGAAGCCGTTCCAGGCCGCGTAGGCAAAGCGGCACTCATCGGGCTCGTGGCGGTGGAGCAGCTGGTAGGTGGGCACCGGACGACCAGCCTGCCAGGACGGCCGTGGTCATACCATCCTGGAAAACCGTGATATTTCCCACTACTGGGTGCTGTCAAGCAAGTCCTTAGGGTGGTGCTCCCCTGGTCATGGCCCGGGCCACGCCGCCCCGGCCCTTCACCCCGAGCTTGGCCAGGATGCTCCTCAGGTGGCTCTCGACGGTGTTCTCGCTCAGCACCAGGCGCAGGGCGATGTCACGGTTGCTCCGCCCCTGGGCCACCAGTTCGGCGACCTCACGTTCACGGCGGCTCAGCGTGCCGAGCGCATCAGGCCCTGTCCCGCCGCGCCCGGTAGCGGCGCCGGCGCGGCTGAGGCGTCGCAGGGCAAGGCGGGCCTGGTCGGCCGCCCGCTCGGCGCCGCACGCGCTCAGGGCCTCCAGGGCCGTGCGGCACTCGGCCATGGCGGCCCCGGCCTGGCCGCACCGGGCGAGCAGCTCGGAGACGAGCACCCGGGCACGGGCAGCCTCGGCTTGGGCCCCCGAGGACCCGAAGAGCTCGACAGCCCGGCGGGCGAGCACCACGGCCTCCCCGGGACGGTCGTTGGCCAGGGCCCAGGCCCGTGCCCGGGCGGCGTAGCCGGCCGAGGCCGGCAAGCCGAGGGCCCCGGCCAGCTCTTGGGCCTGGCGGGCCAGCCCCGCCGCCACCTGCGGCCTCCCCCGTGCCAGCTCGGCCTGGCAACGGGCCTCGATGAGCCGGCAGGCCAGGCCGTCGGTCACGTCCCGCTCGCTATCTTCGACCGCCCCTAGCGCTAGCTGGTCGAAGAAGCCAGCCGTGTCGCCGCCCTCCAAGTAGGCCAGGCCCAGCAGGCGCCGGGCCAGGGCGTGATGGTAGGGAGCACCCGAAGCCAGGCCGATGGCCTCTTGAGCGGCAGCCCTCGCCGCGGCGATGTCCCCGGTCGCCCCGAAGACGGCGACCTGGGCGGACAGGGCGAGGACGAGCACCAGCCCCGTGCCCGAAGCCCTCGCCCGCTCGGCCGCCGCGCCGGCCAGCTCCCGAGCCTCGGCCAAGCGGCCTCGCCAAGCCAGGACCTTGGCCCGCTCGATGACCGTCGGCATGAGCCACTGGGACCCACCGCCGGCCTCTGCGACCGCTATGGCCCGGCCCAGGTGGGCGTCGGCCTCATCGTAGCGCTCGAGGAGGCGCTCCGCCCAGCCCAGGTAATAGAGCGAGTCGAGGTGGGCCGCCATTTCGTCGTCGTGGAGGCCGTCTAGGAGGACGGCCGCCCTCGCTCGCTCGGCCCGGGCGGCGCGGTAGCCCTCGGGGCTTTCCGACGAGGCGTGGACGAACGCGAGCAGCGCACGCGCCGTCCCCTCGACGAGACGGCCGGCCCCCCCGGCGCCTTCGGCGGCGCGAGCGGCGAAGGTGGCAGCCTCTGCGAACTCCAGGGTGTAGAGGTACGACACGGCAAGCTCGAGGCAGAGCTCCGGCTCGGCGCCGCGGTTGGCGGCTGCACGGCTGGCGGGAGGCGCCGCCAGCGCCCCGAGCAGCCGGGAGCGGGCCTCTGG
>JBOGGK010000462.1:0-3513 GCA_050744045.1 Acidimicrobiales bacterium
CCCAGGCGGCGGGCTCCCAGGCGGCGGGCTCCCAGGCGGCGGGCTCCGAGACGGGCCCAGGGCACCCGGTCGTGCTGCTCGTGCCCGCCATGAACGAGGCCAACCTGCGCTGGCAGGCCGAGGCCCACTTCTGCTTCGCCCTTCCGACCGCCACCGGGATGACGGGGACCAACAGCGCCGACGTCAAGTCCCGCGGCGTGCTGCTCACATTGGGAAAACCCGGCCAGCCCATGCTCGCCTACACGCCGCAGCTGAGGGCGGAGGCCGCCCAGGAGATCCGCCAGCTCCACATCTCGGAGATCGTGGTCGGCCCCGAGGCGCCGACGTTCCCCACCTGGTCCCCCCAGGGCCAGGCCGAGGCGGTGGTGTGGCTCGAGTGGCTCCTCGGCCAGGTCCCCCGCCAGAGCCACGACGCCCACATCAGCTACATCTGGCAGCACCTGCCGCCGGTGGTCGACATCGCCTCGGGCAACGTCGGCAAGGTGCCCGGCGCCGGGCCGTAACGGCTCAGGTCTTGGCGTCGGCCCAGCTCTGCCCCCAGGAGAGGTGGACCTCGAGAGGCACCCTCAGCTCGGCCGCGCCCTTCATCGCCTCGAGGGTCAGGCCCGCCGCCACCTCCTCCTCGTCGGGGGGGACCTCGAGGATGACCTCGTCGTGCACCTGCAGGATCAGCCGGCTGGAGAGGCCCTCGCCGGCCAGCCTGGCGTCGAGGCGGACCAGCGCCACTTTGAATATGTCGGCGGCCAAGCCCTGGATTCCGGCGTTCATGGCCTGGCGCTCACCCGCCATGCGCACCTGGTAACGCGGCGAGGACAGCTCGGGTATCAGGCGGCGCCGGCCGAACAGGGTCTCGGTGTAACCCTTGTCGCGGGCCTCGGCGACCACCTGGTCCATGTAGGAGCGGACGCGGGGAAAGTTCTCGAAGTACGCCTTCAGGATCTGCGCCGCCTCCTCCACCGGGGTCGCGAGCCGCTGGGCCAGTCCATAGGCCTCCATGCCGTAGGCCAGGCCGTAAGAGACCATTTTCGCTTTGGAGCGCATCCCGATCGTCACGTCTGCGGGCTCCACCCCGAATATCCGGGCCGCGGTCATGCGGTGGATGTCGGCGCCGGCAGTGAAGGCTTCGATCAGGCCAGGGTCCTCGGCCAGGTGCGCTATGACCCGGAGCTCGATCTGGTTGTAATCTGCCACGACTAACCGCATCCCTGGCGCGGGCACGAAGGCACGCCGCAACTGGCGCCCCTCTTCGGTGCGGATCGGGATGTTGTGGAGGTTGGGGGCGTCGGAGGAAAGCCTTCCGGTGCGGGCGACGGTCTGGTTGAACGTGGCGTGGATACGGCCGTCTGCCGCCACTTCGGCCAAGAGCGCGTCGGTGTAGGTGGAACGCAATTTCTCCACTTCCCGGTACCGCAGGATGGCCGGGATTATCGGGTGTTCCTCCCGCAATTTCTCCAGCGTCTGGCTGTCGGTCGAGTAACCGGTCTTGGTCTTCTTGCCCGGGACGAGGCCGAGCTTGCCGTAGAGCACCTCTCGCAGCTGGGGGACAGAATTGACGAGGAACTCACCGCCGGCGAGGTCGTGGACCCGGTGCTCCAAGGTGCGGGCCTCGTCAGCCAGCACCCGGCCCAGCCGCTCGAGCTCGGGGACGTCGACCCGCACCCCGACCAGCTCCATGCGGGCCAACACCCTGACCAGCGGCCGCTCCACCTCGTCGTAAAGGCGGGACATGCCCCGCGAAGCGAGGGCGGCGGACAAGGGGGCGGCGAGGTGCGCCACCGCTGCCGCCCGTTCGCCGGCTTGGGCGCCGGGGTCGGCGCTGCCCGAGAGGTCGAGTTGGCCCGAAGCAGTGGTGCCCGGGGAGGCGAGCGCGATCCCGGCGTACCGGGCGGCCAGTTCCTCCAGGACGTACTTGTCGCCGGCCGGGTCCACCAAGTAGGCGGCGATGGCCGTGTCGAGCTGCATGTTGGCGTAGTCGACCCCGAGCCCCGCCAGGCTCCTCATGAGCGCTTTGGCGTCGTGGGCGCACACCGGCACCCCGCCCGGCCCGAGCAGGGTGGACAAGGCGGCCACCACCCCGGCGCCCGCCATGAGCTCGCGGCCGAGCCACCAGGCGGCGGCGGGCTCACCGGCCTCGGGGGGGACGGCTCCCGCGGGGCCCGCCCCGATCTCGGCGAAAGCCAGGCCCTGCAGGCCCGAACGCCCCTCTGCGGCCTCCCAGGATCCGGCCATGGCGAGCGGCGTGCGGGAGCGTGACCAGCCCTGGAGCCGTTGGACGGCGTCCGCGGCACTGGCCAGGCGTTCTACCTGCATGGCCAAGCGCCGCCCCGGCGGGGCGTTCTCGGTACCGGCGGCTACTTTGCCCGTGCCCGTGCCCGTGCCCGTGGCTTCGGCGAAGCGGTCCCACAGCGTCTTGAACTCCAAGAAGTCGAAAACCCGGCGCAGTTCGGCGGCGTCCCAGCCTCCGAGCGCGGCTGAAGCGGGGTCGAGCGACAGGGGCAGATCCCGCACCAGCGGGGTCGCCTGGGCGTTGGAGCGCACGGTAGCCTCGGCGGCGACGAGCGACTGGCGGAGGCGGGGCGTGAGCTCGTCCAGGTGCGAGTAGACGCCCTCGAGGCCGCCGTAGGCGGTTATCAACTTGGCCGCCGTCTTCTCGCCCACCCCCGGTACCCCGGGCAGGTTGTCCGAGGGATCCCCGCGCAGGGAGGCAAACTCGGGGTACTGGCGCGGCGTGACCCCGGTGCGCCCGAAGATGCCGGCCTCGTCGTAGAGCACGTAGTCAGAGACGCCGCGGCGGTTGTACAAGACCTTGATGTGAGGGTCCTCAACCAGCTGGTAAGTGTCGCGGTCGCCGGTCACGACTATCACGTCGTCCCCCCCCGCCGCCGCCTGCGTGGCCAAGGTGGCCAGCACGTCGTCGGCCTCGTAGCCGGGGGCCTCCACCACCGGGATGCGCATGGCGTCGACCACTTGGCGCACGAGGCCGAGCTGCTGGCGCAATATGTCGGGCGCCGGAGATCGGGTGGCCTTGTAGCCGGCCACCAGTTGGTGGCGGAAAGTCGGCTCGGGCCGGTCGAAGGCCACCACCAAGCAGTCGGGACGGTGGTCCTTGATGAGGTTGACGAGCATGGCGGTGAAGCCGTAGACGGCATTGGTGACCTGGCCCGAGGCGGTCGCCATGTCGGTAGGGAGGGCGAAGAAAGCCCGGTAGGTGAGCGAGTTGCCGTCCAGGAGCATCAAGCGCGCCATCCCTAGAGTCTGCCACCGGCAGGAGCGGGCGCGCTCAGAGCCGGCATGGGGCCGGTCGGCGCCACTTAGGGCCGGTCAGGGCCTGAGATCGCCGGACAGCACTTTTTGGGCCACCTCTGTCATGGTGGTGCGCTGGTCCATGGCACGGCGCTGGATCCAGCGGAAGGCGTCGCTTTCTTTCATGTCGAGCTCGTCCATGAGCACCCCTTTGGCCCGCTCCACGAGCTTGTGAGCCTTGAGCCGCTCTTCGAGGTCCTTGTTCTCCTC
>JBOGGK010000463.1:0-4554 GCA_050744045.1 Acidimicrobiales bacterium
AGGTCACCGGGGGCTTGGCCGGCGAGGTCACCGGGGGCCTGGCCGGCGAGGTCACCGGGGGCTTGGCCGGCGAGGTCACCGGGGGCTTGGCCGGCGATATGACCAGCGACGAAGTCGACCACCGCCCGGTCTGGTCGCTGGCGCCGTCGTTCGAGTTCTCGGGTGAGCGCCTTGCCCACGCCATGTTCGCCAACGCCGTCGACGCCCGGGGCGCCCGGCCCAGGTGGTACCTGGCCGAACTGGCGGTGGCGCTCGGGGCGAGCCCCGGCGGGCCGGCCGACGTCTTGCTGGCCGACGGCACCCCGGCCTGGTGCGACGGCGGCCCGCTCCAGTGGCACGGGCCCGACGAGGGCCCGCCCGGGGCGGAGGCGGCCGTAGTCCCCAGGGTCAGCCTGCTGGCCGGTTCGCTGGTGCCTTTGGGTGCCAACGACAACGGCGCCGCCCTGGCCCCCGACCAGTTGGCCGCTGTCGTCCACCCTGGCGGCGCCGCCCGCATCATCGCCCCCGCCGGCTCGGGCAAGACCCGGGTGCTCACCGAGCGGGCCCGCCACCTGCTGCGCCGCTGGCGGCTGCCGGGCCGGGCCATGACCCTGGTCGCGTTCAACAAGAGGGCCGCGGACGAGATGAAACAACGCACGGCCGACCTGCCCGAGCTTCAGGTGCGGACCTTGAACGCCCTCGGGCTCTCCATCCTCAACGCCTCCGGCGCGGTGAGCACGGTGGAAGAGAACGAGGCGCGCTCGCTCATCGACAGCCTTGTGCACCTGCCCCACCGGGCTAACACGGACCCGGCGGCGGCCTGGCTCGAGGCGTTCTCGGCGGTGCGCCTCGGCCTGCGCGACCCAGCCCAAGTGGAAGCAGAGTTCGAAGGCGACGTCGACGGGCTCCCCGAGGTCTTCGAACGCTACCGCCGGGCCCTGGCCTCGCGCGGCGCGGTCGACTTCGACGAACAGATCTACCGGGCGATCGAGGTCCTGGTCACGGAGCCCGCCGCCCGCCGGGCTGCCCGGGCGTCGTGCCGGGTGCTGCTCGTGGACGAGTTCCAGGACCTGACGCCCGCCCACCTGCTCCTGGTGCGCCTGCTGGCCGGCCCGGACGGGGCGGTTTACGGGGTGGGCGACGACGACCAGACGATCTACGGGTACTCGGGCGCTTCTCCCGAATGGCTGATCGGGTTCCGCCGCTACTTCCCGACCGCCGGTGAGCACCCGCTCGAAGTCAACTACCGCTGCCCGGCCCCGGTGGTAGCTGCCGCCGGCAACCTCCTCTCCCACAACCGCCGCCGGGTGAAAAAGCGTATCCTCGCCGCCCCCGGGCGCCCGGTGGGCCAAGAGCTCGTGGTGACGAGCGGGGACGACCCTCTCGGCTCGACGGTGGCCGCGGTTGCGGACCTGCTCGCCGGCGGGGCTGCCCCAAAAGACGTCGCCGTGCTCACCAGGGTCAATTCTTCTCTCGCCCCCGTACAGGTGGCGCTCGTCCACCGGGGCGTCCCCGTCCGCCCCGCCGTCGACTCGACGTACCTCTCCCGGGGCGGGGTACAAGCGGTGCTGGCGTGGCTCCGCCTGGCCGTCGCGCCGGCGGGGCGGCTGAGCGGTGCCGACATAACCCTGGCTGCGCGCCGGCCGTCTCGGGCTCTGTCGCCGAAGGTGGTCGAATGGATGAGCGAGCAGGCCACATTGCGTGAGCTGGAACGGCTCGCCCGCCGGCTGAGCCCCCGTGACGCCGACAAAGTCCTGTCTTTCTCCGGGGACTTGGAGATGCTCCGCCAGAGCGCGCCAATGGCCACGACCGCCTCGCTGCTGAAGGCCGTGCGCGACGACATCGGGCTCGACCAGGCCATGGAGCTCCTGGAGGCCTCTCGGCGGCGCCTCGACCGCTCGGCCCAGACCGACGACCTCGACGCCCTGGTGGCGCTGGCCGCCCTGCACCCGGCACCGGCGGGCTTCGAGACCTGGCTGCGCCAGTCGCTTCGCCAGCCCGGCTCGGCCGTCGGGGTGGTGCTGTCGAGCATCCACCGGGTCAAGGGCCGGGAGTGGCCCCACGTCGTCCTGCACGAGGTGACGGCCGGCCTCGTCCCCCACCGTCTCGCCGACGACGTCGAGGAGGAGCGCCGGGTCTTCCACGTCGGCCTGACCCGCGGCTCCGCCTCGGTCCACGTCGTGGCCGGCGAGCCGCCGTCTCCGTTCCTGGACGAGCTCACCGAGGAGGTAGCTGAGGGTGGCCCGCAGGAAGCCTCGGTCCAGCGAGGCCAGGCTGGGAGGCAGGGGGAACCGCGACGGCGGGCGCGAGAGGCGGGGGCTGGCAAGCCGGGGAGGGGGCAGGAGGCGCAGGCCGGCAAGCGGGGGCAGCGGGCGAGGCAGGTGCGGTCAAGGAGACAGGGGCGACAGGCGGGCCATGCCCACCCGCCTGAACTGGTCGAGCGCGCTCGCCGGGATCTGCGGGCCTGGCGCTCCCGGCGGGCGGCGGCCGACGGCAAGCCCGCCTATGTCTTCCTCCACGACCGGACCCTCGAGGAACTGGCCGCCCAGCTACCTCAGTCGATGGCAGAACTGGCCATGGTCGAGGGCATCGGCCCGGCAAAGCTCGAGCACTACGGGGACGAGCTGCTCGACATCCTCGCTCAGGTGGGCGGAGCAGCGCCAGGAGCTTAGGCCCGACCGGCGAGCCCCCGGGGAACCCCCGGCGAGCGTGACCGGCGCGCCCGCCGCCGGGAGGCTCCGCCCGTAAAGCGGCCCTTTCATGGCAGGCTGGTCGGCGTCCATGACCCCAAGGCCCCGAGTCGTCGTCGTCGGCTCCGGCTTCGGCGGCCTCAACTGCGCCCTGCGCCTGGCCCGCCAGCCGGTCGAGGTGACCGTGGTCGACCGCGACAACTACCACGGTTTTTGGCCCCTCCTGTACCAGGTGGCGACCGGGGGCCTCGGGGTGGACGACATCGCCCGGCCGGCGCGGTCGCTCTACGCCAGGCACCTCAACGTCTCGAGCCGGATGGGCACGGTCACAGGCTTCGACCTGGAAAAAAAGCTCGTCGTGGTCGAGGGCCAACCCGAGCTCGCTTACGACTACCTGGTCGTGGCAGCGGGCAGCTCGACCACTGACTTCGGGATCCCCGGCGTCGGCCAGTACACCTTCGCGCTGAAGACCCTGCCCGACGCCGCCCGCCTCCGCAACCACCTGCTGACCACCTGGGAGGCCGCCGACGCCGACCCCAACCCGGGCACCCAGGCCGCAATGACGGTCGTGCTGATCGGGGGAGGCCCTACCGGGGTGGAACTGGCGGGGGCCATCTCCGAGCTCATGTCGGTCAACCTGGCCCGCGACTACCGTAACCTCGACGCCAGCCAGGCCCGCGTGGTGCTGGTCGAGATGAGCGACCACCTGCTGGTCGGCTTCGCCCCCCGGCTCCAGCGCGAGGCCCTGAACACCTTGAGGGCAAAAGGGGTCGAGGTGGCCCTGGGGGCGAAACTGGCCGCGGCGACGGCAACCGGCGCCCGTTTGGAGGACGGTTCCACCATCGAGGCCTCCACCCTCATCTGGACCGCCGGGGTGGCCGCCAACCCGTTGGCCGGCGCCTTCCCAACGCCCAAGGGCAAAGGCAGGACCGTCCTGGTCGAGCCCGACCTCTCGCTCCCCGGGCACCCTGAGGTCTTCGTCGTCGGCGACCTGGCCGCCGCCCGGGGCAAGCGCGGAGAGCAGCTCCCCCAGCTGGCCCAGGTCGCCATCCAGGGCGGTAGGCACGCCGCCGAGCAGGTCGCCCGCCTGGTGGCCGGGCGGCCCACCCGTCCCTTCAGCTACCACGACCACGGCATCATGGCCACCATCGGCCGGCGCGACGCGGTCGCCCAGCTGCCCGGCGGGCTGACCATGACGGGGACGCTGGGTTGGCTGGCGTGGCTCGCGGTCCACCTGTTCTTCCTGGTCGGGTTCCGCAACCGGGCGGTCGTCTTCGTGAGCTGGGCGTACAGCTACGTCACCTGGGACCGTTCGGCCCGGGTGATCTTCGGCCCTGCCAAGCGGGCGGGCTGAGCCCGGCGGGCGCCCGTGGCGTCGTTGTCGAGCGCTCAGAGCGTGGCGCGGGCGCTGACGGCCGCCGGCGGCTATGTCGACGCCGTCGGCTACGTCGCCCTTTTCCGCCTGTTCACCGCCCACCAGTCGGGCAACAGCGACGGGCTCGGCGTCGCCCTGGGGGCGGGCGACTGGACCGAAGTATGGCGCCGGTCCATTTCGATCGCGGCCTTCGTGGCCGGCATCGTGATCGGGAGCGCCCTGGTCGAGGTCGCCCGCCAGCGGCAGGCGCGTTCGCCGGCGGTTGGGGTCGCCCTAGCCGAGGCGGCGATGCTTTGCCTCGCCCTCGGGGTCGGGCAGGCGGCAGCGACGGGCGGGAAGATCGCTCCCGCCAACACCGCCGCGTACGCTACCGCCGCCGCCGCCTTGGCCGGGGCGATGGGCCTCCAGGCCGTAGCCATGCGGCGGGCCGGCAACCGCACCCTCTGGACGACGTTCATGACCGGCGTGCTCATCAACATGGCCCAATCGCTCGTGGTCGCCTGCTTCACC
>JBOGGK010000464.1:0-8211 GCA_050744045.1 Acidimicrobiales bacterium
GCGGCGAGGTGAGCAGCCAGATCGGCGGCGTTGGGCACCGTCCCACCCCAGATCCCGCTGTGCAGGTCCGAGCGCGCCGTGCGCAGTTTCACGTCGAAGCAGACGAGGCCCCGCATGCCGACCGTCATCGAAGGGGTGCTCGCCCCGGCCATGGTCGTGTCGGAGACCACCACCACGTCGGCGGAGAACCTCTCCCGTTCCCGGTGCAACAAGTCCTCGAAGTGGGGGCTCCCGACCTCCTCTTCGCCCTCGACCAGGAACTTGACGTTCACGGGCAGACGCCCCTGCTCCGCCAGCAAGCCCCTCACCGCCTCGGCCTGCATCAGGACCTGGCCCTTGTCGTCGCTGCAGCCCCTGGCCGAGACGACGTGGCCCGAGACCGCGGGCTCGAACGGCGGCGATTCCCACTCGTCCAGCGGGTCGACGGGTTGCACGTCGTGGTGGCCATAGACGAGGACGGTCGGGGCAAGCTCGCCGGCATGCAGCCATTCGCCGTAGACCGCCGCGGCACCGGTCCCCGAGGCCGCCGGCGTGCCCGTCGGTAGCAACTGCACCGACTCCAGGCCTGCCTCCCGGAACAGCCGGGCGCAAAACTCCGCCGATGCGGTGACATCGCCGCCGCGGCCGGGGTCGGCCGAGATGCTCGGTATGCGCAACCAATCCAAGAGAGTGGCGAGGATCCGGTCTCTCGAGCGGTCGAGGTAACCAGTCAGTGCGAGGTCACTCACGTGTCGACCCTATAGGAACCGGAGGGCGAGCGAAGCGTCCCCGTCCGCGGCCGTGAAAATTACCGGCCGGGCTGGGCGTAGCGGCCGGCACCGGCGCACGGGGAGGCAAAATGGTGCTGTGGCAGACCAAGGCCTGGACGGGCTCCGCTCCCGGTTGGAGGAGATCGCGGAGGAGATCGCCAGCATCGGCTATGCCAGGCTCCAAGAAGCCATCGAGACCAGCAGTTCCCGGGCGGCGGCGCAGGAGCGCCAACTCAGCCGGGCTCGCCGTTCGGTGCTCAAGGCTGCCTCGTTGCTGGCCGCCGCCGACGCCGACCGCTCGTCGGAGTGAACCGCTCCCGCCGGCAGTAGCGGCTGCCGTTAGCCCTCGACTTTCACTGCGGCCACCTCGAGCTCCAGGTTGACCTTCTCGCTCACAAGGACGCCACCGGCTTCCAACGCGACGTTCCAGTTGACGCCCCAGTCCTTACGGTTGATGGTGGTGCCGCCCTCGAAACCGAGCCGCAGCTTGCCCCAGGGATCTACCGTGGCGCCGGTGAACTCGAAGTCGATCGTGACCGCTTTGGTCACCCCCCGGACCGTGAGGTCGCCCGCCACCCGGTACCTGTCCTGGCCAAGCTCTTCGACCGCGGTCGAGCGGAAGGTGATCTCGGGGTACTCGTCCATAGCCAGGAAATCGTTGGTCCGTACGTGGGCGTCCCGGTCGGGGTTGCGGGTGTCGATGCTGGCCGCCTTTACGGTCAGCTCCACGTGAGATTTGGAGGGGTCCTCCTCGTCGAGGTAGCCCTTCCCTTCGAACTCGTTGAAGGCGCCGCGCACCTTGGTCACCATCGCGTGGCGGGCCGAAAAGCCGATGCGCGTATGCGCCACGTCGAGGACGTAGTTGCCCGTAAGGGCCTTGCGGGCAGTTCCGGCAGTTTCGGCGGTCCCAGTTCCAGCGGCTCCAGCAGCTTCAGCGGTCGTCATCGTTCGAGCACTCCTCGTCTGATCTAGAAGGTTACGTACCAGTAACCAACATATGGGACATGCCCACGTGCTCGTTGCTTTGACCGAGGGCCCTGACGGCTGCTTACGCCTGTCCGACCTCGCTACCGTGGCCGACACGGTCCTGGTCGCGATCGCCCCATCCCCGCAACCAGCGGGCCCTCGGCTAACGGGCCCGGGAGGCGGGGCGGCGCTTAGCTCCTACAAGCGGCGGAACACCAAAAAGGCGACGTCGTCGCCATGGTCGCCCGAGAGGGTTTTCTTCACGATGAGCTCGCAGAGCGACCGGGCGTCGCGCTTGGGCGCCGCCTGCAGGATCCCCACCAGCCTGGCCAGGCCTGCTCCCAGGTCGGAGCCCCGGCGTTCGATGAGGCCGTCGGTGAACATGACGACGGCTTCTCCCCGCTCGACGTAGATCTGCGCCTCGCCGCCGGTAGGCCCCGGTACCCCGAGGGGCGGCTCGGGCTCGACCGAGGGCACTTCCACCGCGCCGTCCACCCGCACCACGACCGGAGCTGGGTGACCAGCGCTGGAGATCGTGAAAGTGCCCGAAGAGGGGACAAAAGTTGAGTAGAGCAACGTGGCGATGCGCTCTATGTCCAGGACCTCGCAGAAGCGGCGCATCTCGTGCAGCACCGCCGCCGGGCCGTCCCCCTGGATGGCGAAAGCGCGCATGGCGTTGCGCAACTGGCCCATGATGCCGGCGGCGCCGATGTCGTGGCCGGCGACGTCCCCGATGGCGAAGCCGACGCCGTCGCTGCCCAGCGGGACGACGTCGTACCAGTCGCCGCCCACATCGGCCACCGCGCTCCCCGGCGCATAGTGGACGGCGACCTCCACCCCTGCGACTTCCGGGAGCCGGTTGGGCAAGAGGCTGCGTTGCAGCTGGTGGGCGGCTCCCCGCTCCCGGTCGTAGCGGCGGGCCTTGTGGACCACGGTTGCCGCATGGGCGGCCAGTTCTTCGGCGAGAGTGAGGTCGGCACCGTAGAAGCGGCGGCCGGACCCGGCGGAGACGAGCGTGAGCGCACCGAGGCAGCGCCCGGCAGCGACGAGCGGGACGCACATATAGGACGTGAAGCCAAGCTCGTGAAGCAGCTGGAAATGCCGCCTGCTGCGGGTCGTGGCGGATAAGAACGGGTCGGACATGTCGACCGACGCACGAGGCCGGCAGGTGCGGACGACTTCGACGCTGGGGTGTTGCCCGCCGGCCTCCGGGGGGTAGTGGCGCAACTGGTCGGCCAGGTGCTGCTTGGTGGGGTCGGCGTGGCGGGCGACCATGCGTTCGAAATGGCCGTCCTCGCCGATCAGGTCGATGAGGCACAGGTCGGCGAGCGAAGGCACGGCTACAGCCCCGAGGCGGTCCAGGGTCTCGGCGTAGCCGGCCGCCTCAGCGAGCACCCGGCCCGCCTCGAGGAGGAAGTCCTGGGAGCGCAACAGGCGCTGTTGCTCCCGTTGCAGATGGGAGCGGTCGCGCTCAGCCTCGGCGTGCTGCATGAGCTGACCGAGACGCTGGCTCATGAGCTCGACGACCGTCATCACGCCTGGGTCGGGCGGGCGCTCCACGGTCGAGAACAGCTCCATAACCCCCGCCACACGGCGGCCGCTGTAAAGGGGGAAGGCAAAGCCCGAACGTAGCCCCGACGCCGTCGCCGTCTCGGAAGGGGCAAACTCGTGGTCAGCGGCCAGGTCAGCCACCCAGACCGGCCGGCGGGTACTGAAGGCCCGCCCGGCTAGGCCCCCTCCCGCCCGGAAGTCCGAGGTCTCGGTCGTGGTGCGGAGCTCTGCCGCGTCCAGGCCTCGCCGGTGCCAGAAGTCCAAGGGTCGCAGCGCCCCGCCTGCCTCAGCCGCCCACAGGGTGGCCACGTCCCATTCCAGGGACTGGGCGACCACTTCGGCCAAGCGCCGGCCCAGGTTGGCGCCACCGTCAGCGAGGGCGCCGAGGAGCCGTTGGGCCAGGTCGGTACGAAGTTCTAGGTCCACCTGGTCCTGGGCGTCGTGTATGGCGGCGACCGCCAAGCGGCGCCCGCCGTCCCCAGGGAGCGCATTAATTATCAGGTCGATGGGCACCTCGGCGCCCGACGGCGTCAGCGCCGCCACCCTCAAGGGCCGGCCGGCCACGCGGGAGGGCTCTCCCGCCGCGAACGACGCGAACCCGCGCCGGTGAGCAGGGCGCAGGCGCTCGGGCACCAGAACTTCGACCGACTGGCCAACCAGGGAGGCGGGCACCCAGCCGAGCAGCTCTTCCAGACGCCGGTTGGCGTAAAGGACACGGCCGTCTCGGTCCGCCACCACTACCGCGTCGGGAAGCGCGTCCACCAGGGCAAAGGCGCCACCGGGAAGCCAAGAAAGCGAGGTGGGAAACGGCTCACCGGGAGAACTTTCCGCCACCTCAATGGTCACGGTGTATTCTAACCGATCGGGCGTGCCTCGGCCGGCGAACCAGCTTGCGCCTGCGCCGGGCCGCCGCCCACCTGTGCACGGGCTGGGAGCGACAGCTCGACCAGCGAGGCTGTCTCCCCGAAGCCGCCCAGGCGCCAATGGCGGCACATCGTGGGCGACGCCCCCCGGAGCTCTACCGGCACCGAGGCGGACCGAGCAGCATGCGCGATCGCTCGCATGGTGGCGATGTCCATGAACTCGACGTTGGCGACGTCGACGAAGCAGGGGCCCAGCGTCAAAGCCGCCCTGAGGGCGGCGGAGAACAGCGGTTGCCCCGTTGCGTCGAGCTCTCCCGAGAGCCGCCAGCCGCCCGATCCGGCGGAGACGAACTCGAAAGCAGGCGCGATGCCCTCGGCCACGCGCCGCGGGTGGACCGCCAGTGCGCCGGCGACAGTGCCTTCGTCGAACGACGAGGCCTTGTAGGCGCACACGGCCGCGGCGCCCATCTCGGCGACGAAGCGGTCGAGCAGCACCTCGAAGGCTACGATCTCCTCGCCAGAGGGCGCTAGAGGCACAAGCCAGTCCATGTCCGCCACGACGCACAGCCCTTCGAAGCCGTCGGCGCCAGCCTTAGCCGACCAATGCTGCAGCAGCTGGAGGACTTCGCCCCCATCCCACCGGCCCGAAGCAGCCAAGGCCGCAGCAGGGTCGCTGGCCACGGTGGCAAGAGGGGCCAGGTGCGAGAGGGCGGCACTGCCTCCTGGGCCCAGCAGGACCGGCATCTGCCCGTAGCGCTTGGCCCCTTCGAGCAGGGCGGCCGCCGCTTCGACGTGCTGGTCGCCCGTCGAGGGGACCCAGCACACGTGGCTGCCCGGGCCGGCCCCGGCCAAGTCAGCCAGGGCGCCCGTCACCTTCAACTGCCGGCCCACTTCCTCCGGGTCAGGCCCCTGGTCGCGGGGCAGGGCCAACCCGGCTCACCAGACGGGGACAGGAAAAAGCCCCCAGCCCGGCCCAGTTCGGCCTTGCCCGTCCCCCGGCACAACCGCCGTCCGTGCCAACCCATTCCGGCCGAGCCTCCAACGAGGCTCGGCACTCGCCGACCCCAACCGATGATATCCCATCCGCAGCCAGCTAACCTGAGGGCGCATTGTGCTAGGAGCGCGGCGGCCGGCGTTCCTGCTGGCAGGCGGGCACCGGGAGCCCGGGCGGGGGCGGGGGTGCGCTCGGGAGAGCGTTGAGGGCGTCGATCAAGCACCGGAGCTGGGCGTAGGAGTGGCGGTCGAAGGCGAGCGCCACCCGGGGGAGCCCGGTGTGGTCGCCCTCGCGCTCCTCGGCGGGGAGCGGACCGGGGAGGATTTCGAGGCCTCCCCGGAGGAATATGCCGGAGAACTCCTCAGAAAGTGCCCCGACCTCCTCCCGCGTCGGGGAAGACTGCAGGCGCAGCACCAGGCGGTCGCCCACCCAACGCAGAGAGTGGTAGTTGCGGTAAAAGCCCATGACCTCGCCGGCGGCGTCCAGGACGTCGTCGGTGATGAGGTAGAGGCTGGTGTCCTCGGGGTTTATGAGGCCGCGGGCGGCCACCTCTTCGCTGACGAAGTGCTCCCAGGCGTGCCAGTAGCTCCCTCCCGGGACCTCCAGCAGCACCACGGGAGCGGGTTCCGCCTTCCCCGTCTGGAGCAGGGTGAGGAGTTCGTAAGCCTCATCCAGGGTCCCGAAGCCCCCGGGCAGGACGGCGTAACCGTCCGACTCCTTCACCAGCAGAAGCTTGCGGGTGAAGAAGTACTTCATCGAGACGAGCTTCGGGTCGGAGGAGATGAACTGGTTGGGCACCTGCTCGAACGGGAGGCGGATGTTGATGCCGAAACTGTGCCCCGGGCCCGCCCCCTCGAGGCCCGCTGACATTATCCCGGGCCCCGCGCCGGTGACCGTCGACCAGCCGAGAGCGGCCAGGCGGGAGGCGAGGTCGCGGGCTTGGGCGTACAGGGGGTCGGTGGGCAGGGTGCGAGCCGAACCGAACATGGTTATCTTGCGCACCAGGCGGTAGGGGGCGAACACCTCGAAGCCCTCCTGCATCTCGCGCAGGGCCGCGTTGGCTATCTTCAGGTCGAGGCGGTCAGGGTGGCCCCGGGCCAGGTGCACCAGGGTGACCATGATCTCTTGGAACTGGTCGCGGTTGGCGGTTACGCCGAGCTCGTCCAACAAAGCATGGATCTTCGTGTCCAGCTGGGCATCGCCGGTGCCGTGGGACCGACCGTGGGCGACCGGGGAACGGGCCCCGGCCCCGCTTTCCTCGCTGCCGTCGACGGGGCGAGGGAAAAGCCCTGACGGCCCCATCACTGGTACCGAGCGGTCACAGCACCCGGGGAGCAGCGTCCCGGTCGACCAGCCACACCACCCGGCCCGCCGTGACCCGGGCCGCGGGCAGGTCTTCCCCCCTGTAGACCGCTTCCACGGCCTCGCGCTTGGCTTGGCCGGCCACCGTGAACAGGACCAAGCGGGCGCGGGCGATGCCGGCGTAGGTGAGGGTCATGCGGCGGTGCCTGTTGCGCCCACTCGGGTCCTCGTTGTAGGCGACGAGCTGCCCGGGATCCGCTTCGAGGGCCTCGGACCCCGGGAACAAGCTTGCCGTGTGCCCGTCCGGGCCCAGCCCCAAGTGGACCAGGTCGAGATGGCCGAGCCCGCCCACGCGCAACTGGTAGGCGTCGAGGCTGTCGTCGCAGCGCATCGGGTAGACGGCGTTGGCGGCACCCACCCGTTCGAGCAGGGCTTCTCGGCCCAGGCGCTCGTTGGCGTCGGGGTGGTCGGGTGGCACGCAGCACTCGTCGCCCCAGAGAAAATTGACCACCAACCAGTCGATGGAGTGGGCGGCGTCGGCGGCGAGGCGCTCATAGCAACGGCGGGCCGTCTCGCCGCCCGACAAGGCGAAGTCGAACTCCTCGCCCGGGCGGTCGCCGAAGGCCGCCACCACGTGCTGCGTGAAAGCGCCGGGCACGTCGTCGACGACAACGAGCTCTCCGTTCACGGCCTTAGACCCTACCAATGGGCTGACATGTACCCTTCCCTAACGAGCGGCCGCCATCTTCACGCGGTTTGCCCCCAGAGCCTCTTCAGGCCAAGGTGGCAGCCGCCACCAGCGCCCGCTCCCAGGTCCGGTCTGCCCTCAGGTTGGAGATGGTCGCCGCCAACGCCGACGCGAGCGAATCGTCGGGCAGCGGGAGCGCCTGGCTGTGGGAGACCCCGCCCGAGAGCACCGCCCGGGCCCAGACCGCTCGGGTGCCCTCGTCCCGGCTCACCTGGAACCGACCGTGCTCGCGTCCGCACTCGGCATCGACGGTTATCTCGACGTGCTTGGCGTCCCCCAGCACGACCTCGCGCGCCCGCAGTTCGAGCTGAGCCAGGAGCCAGCCGGCGAGCATGAGCCGCGGGCCGGGTTTGCCCTTCACCGAGGCTCCCTTGGCGCCGGCGAGGAACCGGCGGATGTGCTCGGGCTCGAACAGGCCCGCCAACAGCTCCCTCCACGGTTGCAGGCGCACCCACGACAGGTCGACGACCGGGCGGTGGTTGGCGAGCTCCAGCAACGTTCGATAGGAGTGGGCGATCTCCGCCGGTTCGGGCCCCATGCCCTTGGTGTCCACCACGATGGCCGAGGCCAGCCGCAGCAGGGGGTCGGCCGGGTCGGGTAGCTGGCTCGGGAACCACATGACCACGGGCAAGTCCGCCAGCACGAACGGGCTCGCGATCGAGGCCAGGTGGGAAGCCGCCTGGCCCCCCACCCGGAGGTGCACTTCCTCGAAGAACACCGGGTGGCCTTCAACATCTCCCGGCTCAGCCCTCCACAAGCAGGCGGTGGCGTCTATGGCCGGCGTACGGTCGGGCTCGGGTTGCAGGAGTAAGAACCGGCACGGGTGATGGGCGCCCAAGGACCGCAGCGAGGCGGCGCAGGCCTCAGGCTCGTCGCCGCCCTCGGTGACGATCACCACGGTCATCACGGCCGTCCGGGTGCCCGCCCCGTGCCCGGCGGCCTGGCGGCGCAGGCCGGGGAGGGCGGAAGCGACCTCGCTCAGGGTGGTGCCCTGCGCCTCCCACGCGTGGACGGCCAAGAGCGGCCCCCCTCCCGAGG
>JBOGGK010000465.1:0-4753 GCA_050744045.1 Acidimicrobiales bacterium
AAGCCCGACGTGGTCTTCAAGGAGGCGATGGGCACCGGAGAGCAGTACGTCATCACCAACCGCCCTCCGCCAGGCCGCCGCGGGGGCCACAATGGGCGCCGTGTTGGTCCTTCTCCGCAACCCTAGGAGGCAGGTCGAGGTCCCCGGGCCGGTCGGGGTCGTGGCGCTCGTGCGCCGTTTCGGCTACCTCCGCGAAGCTGTCCTGGTGATCGTCGACGGGGCCCTGGTAACGGGGGACGCCACGATCCCCGAGGGAGCCGAGGTGGAGATCCGGCCCGTCATCTCCGGTGGGGCGGGCCCGTGAAGTGCCGGGTATGCCGCGCCCCGGCTGTCATCGAGGTCCGCCGCCACAACGCCGGCTTCTGCTCGGCTTGCTTCCTCGACCATTGTCGCCACCAGGTAGAACGCGCCATCGTCGAGCACCGCATGGTGGCCCCGGACGAACGCGTCCTGGTCGCCGTCTCGGGGGGGAAGGACTCGCTCGCCCTATGGGACCTGCTGCTGGGGATGGGCTACCAGGCTGACGGCTTGTACATAGGCCTGGGGATCGATGGCTACAGCGGCCCATCGAGGGAGCACGCCCGGGGCTTCGCCGGCTTGCGCCGGGCCATGCTCGTCGAGGTCGACCTGCCCGGGGACTACGGCTACGACGTCCGCAGCGGGGCGGCCGCAGACCACCGCGCACCGTGTTCGGCCTGCGGGTTGTCCAAGCGCCACATCTTCGACCGCGCCGCACTGGACGGCGGCTACGACGTGGTGGCCACGGGGCACAACCTGGACGACGAAGCGGCGGTGCTGCTCGGCAACGTGCTCCACTGGGACCTGCCCTACCTGGCCCGCCAGCGCCCGGTGCTGCCCGAGGGCGACGGCTTCCCCCGCAAGGTGAAGCCCCTGGTCCGCCTGGGCGAACGGGAGACCGCCGCCTACTGCGTGCTGAGAGGCATCGACTACCAGGTCGAGGAATGCCCGATGGCGGCGGGCAACAAGCACCTCGGTTACAAAGCCGCCCTCAACTCCATCGAGGAACGCTCCCCGGGCACCAAAGCGGCCTTCTACAGCGGTTTCCTGGAGCGGGCAGCCAGCTTGGTCGACCACGTCGGCCAGGGCGAGCGTGAGGGCCTGCACCCCTGCCCGTCCTGCGGGGCACCCACCACGGCAAGGCTGTGCGCGTTCTGCCGCCTGGTGGAGCGGGCGCGCGACCAGGGGCGCCGCCGGGTGCCGGTCGACGCCCGACCCGCACCCCGATGAGCGGGGACGAGGGGGGCCGGCGGTTCGAACCGGGGGAGCGGGTGCTGCTGTTCGACTCGAAGGGCCGCCGCTACCTGGTCGGCTTGGAAAGAGGGGCCGAGTTCCATACCCACGCCGGCGTGGTGGCCCACGACTCGGTCCTCGGCCAGGAAGAGGGGTCCACAGTCCGCTCGAGCCGCGGCGCTCGGTACATAGCGGTACGGCCCACCCTGGCCGAGGTGGTGCTGAAGATGCCAAGGGGGGCGCAAGTCATATACCCAAAGGACCTCGGGCCCATCCTCTTGGTGGGGGACATCTTCCCCGGAGCCCGGGTCGTGGAGGCGGGCCTCGGGTCGGGTGCCATGTCGATGGCCCTGTTGCGGGCCGGGGCGCACGTCACCGGTTACGAACTGCGCCCTGAGTTCGCCGAGCGAGCCGTCGCCAACGTGACCGGCTTCCTCGGCCAGGCAGTGCTCGACCGCTACCGCGTCGAAGTGCGTGACATCTACGAGGGGATCGGCGAGAAGCGCTTGGACCGGGTCGTCCTGGACCTGCCCGAGCCCTGGCGGGCCGTCAAGCATTGCGCGTCGGCGCTGCGGCCAGGGGGCATTATTGTTTCCTACCTACCAACGGTCCCCCAGGTGATGACATTGCGCGAAGCACTGGTAGATGGCGGTTTCGCGATGGCGGAAACGGTCGAGATCCTGCAAAGAGGCTGGCATATCGAGGGCCAATCGGTGCGGCCCGATCACAGGATGGTCGGCCACACCGGCTTCTTGACGTCCGCGAGGCTGATGGCACTGGGCTCGTGAACGCCTTCGACATCGGCATCCTCGTAGTCGCCGCCCTCGCCGCCCTGGGCGGTTGGCGGATGGGCTTTCTGTCGCGCGTTTTCTCCTGGCTCGGGCTGGGCGCCGGCATCTACCTGGGCGTGCGCTACCTGCCGAGGATCGTGAAGCTCTTCTCCCTTTCCGGCTCCGTGGCCCGCATCGCCCTCGCCATCGTGGTGCTCCTGCTGGCCGCGTTCATCGGCCAGGGGGTCGGCTTGATGGTCGGGTCACGGCTCCATGCCGTGCTGCCTTTCGGCGGGGTGAGGACGCTCGACCGGGCCGTGGGGGCGGCGCTCGGCATCGTCGGGGTGCTGGCGGTGGTATGGCTGCTGGCCCCCTCGCTCGCCGCCGTGCAAGGCCGCTTGTCCCAGCTGACCACGGGCTCGGTCATCGCCCGCTGGGTGACCAACGAGTCCCATGCCTATGGGGTCGACCCGCCTGACACGTTGCGGGCGCTCAGGCAGATGGTGGGCCAGGACGGCTTCCCGCAAGTCTTCAGCCAGTTCGGGCCGAGCCAGGACGCCGGGCGGCCGCCGCTGGACAACCCGCTGGCGCCGGCCGTGCTGAGCACCGCCGAGGCCTCCACCGTAAAGGTCTACGGCCAGGCCTGCGGGCTGCTCCAAGAAGGAAGCGGCTGGGCGGTGGCCCACGACCTGGTGGTGACCAACGCTCACGTGGTCGCCGGGGAGCCGTTGGGGCGCACCAGCGTGATGCTCCCCGACGGGGTGAGCAAGCCGGCCACCGTGGTGCTCTACAACCCGAACGTCGACCTGGCCCTGCTGTCAGTGCCGGGCCTGGGAGAGGCCCCGCTTTCGATGGGCCAGGGTTCGCGGGGCCAAAAAGGTGCCGTGCTCGGGCACCCGGGCGGCCAGGACCCGCTGGCAGTGCAGCCGGCCACGATCGCCGACGAAGTCACCGCCTCTGGCGAGGACCTCTACTACAAGCACGAGACGGTGCGCCGGGTGCTCGTCCTCGCCGCCGAACTGGCCAAGGGGGACTCCGGCGCGCCCATGGTCGACTCAGGCGGGCGGGTCGTCGGGATAGCCTTCGCCATCGCCCCCGACCGCCCAACGACCGCTTATGCGCTCAGCACCTCGGAGCTGGTACCGCTGCTCCACCAACCGCACACAGCGGCAGTTTCCACCAGTGCCTGCGTCGACGAGTGAGGCCCGCTACTCCTCGATGAAGATGCATTCCCCGGGGCATTCTTCCGCCGACTCCCGGGTGGCGTCCTCCATGTCCTCTGGCACCGACGCCAGCCCGGCGTGGCCGCCCGGGTCGTTGAAGATCTTGTCCCCCTCTTTCACATAGGAGAGGCCATCGTCCAGCAGCGTGAAAACGGCGGGGGCGATCTCTTCGCACAGTCCGTCACCTGTGCACAGATCCTGGTCGATCCAGACCTTCATGGAACTGCTGGCACCTTTCATGTCCGGCACGGCCAGTAAGCTGCTCTTGTCCAGCTCCCAAGGTACCGGTGCCCGGGAGCAAGTGTCAATGACGCTCGGGCCCACCGCCGCGCTGAGCGGTCCGGTAGCTCGGTAGCCCCTCGGCAGCGGAGGCGGGGGTGGGCGGGCGGTCCAGGCATACCCCGGCTGCGCCCCGGGGCCCGGTAACGTTCGCTAGCAAGGAGGCCGGGACCGGTCGCGCCGGGCCCGCCCGGCGGCTGGTAAAGCGACTTCTAGTCGACAGGAGGTGGTCCGCTTGGCCGAGCCCAACTCGCAAGCTGGTGAAGGTGGGGCAAAGCAGAGGGAGATGGCGGAGCTGCGCGCCGAGGCCCGCAGCTTGGAGGACCAGGTAGGGGAGCTTGAAGAAGAGGTGGCGGCCTTGCGCCGGCGGCTGGCCGACGCACCCAAGCGGGTGCGGACGCTGGAGGAGCGGCTCTTGGAGACCAAGGGCCAACTCCAGCAGGCGCTCTCGCAGAACGAGCGGCTCACCTACACCTTGCGTGAAGCGCGCGAGCACATAGCTTCGCTGCGGGAGGAAGTCGACAAGCTCACCCAGCCGCCCTCGGCCTACGGGACGTTCCTTGCCCTGAACGACGACAGCACCGTGGACGTGTTCTCGGGCGGGCGCAAGATGCGGGTCTCCCTGCACCCCGGCTTGGAGGCTTCCGAGCTCCAGCGAGGCCAGGAGGTCGTCCTCAACGAGTCGCTCAACGGGGTGATGGCCAGGGGCAACGACCTCTCGGGTGAGGTAGTCAGCCTGAAGGACGTGCTGGAGGACCAGCACCGGGCCATAGTGGTGGCCCGCGCCGACGAGGAGCGGGTGGTCGAACTGGCCGCCAACCTGCTCGGGGAACGCTTGCGGCCGGGAGACTCGCTGCTGATGGACTCGCGTTCGGGCCTCCTGCTCGAGAAGCTGCCCAGGCCCGAGGTGGAGGACCTGGTGCTCGAGGAGGTCCCCGACATTTCCTACGAGGACGTGGGTGGCCTGGACACCCAGATCGAGCAGATAACCGACGCGGTCGAGCTGCCGTTCCTGTACCGGGAGCTGTTCGCCCAGCACAAGCTCCCGGCGCCCAAGGGCGTGCTCCTGTACGGCCCGCCCGGGTGCGGCAAGACCTTGATCGCCAAGGCGGTGGCCAACTCGCTGGCGAAGAAGGTGGCAGAACGTTCCGGCGACGGGGCTGCCCGCAGCTACTTCTTGAACATCAAGGGCCCGGAGCTGCTCAACAAGTACGTGGGCGAGACCGAGCG
>JBOGGK010000466.1:0-7325 GCA_050744045.1 Acidimicrobiales bacterium
CCGGTTTGGCCGGCCGGACGGTCACGAGCGCAAAGCTGCGCCTCTTTGCGACCGATGGAGGCCCGAACGGCGGATCCGTCTACAAGATGAGCACCACCTGGACCGAGACCGGCGTCACCTGGGCGAATGCGCCCGCACGAATCGAACCGGCGCTCAGGACGATGGGCACGGTCGCCAACAACCAATGGGTCGAATTCGACTTGCCGGCGGGCACGATCGCGGCCGACGGCGCCGTCGCGTTCACGCTCATCGGGGGCAACTCGAACAGCGTCTACTACACAAGTCGCGAGGGGACCAACAAGCCCGAGCTCCGCATCGTGGTGGGTGGCACGGCGACCAACCCGCCGCCCACGACGGCCCCGCCCACGACTGCCCCGCCGACGACTGCGCCCCCCACGACTGCGCCCCCACGCAGGTCCCCGCCCACGACGGCGCCCCCCACGACTGCACCGCTTCGCCAACCCAGCCGCACCACGGTCCCCAGCCGCGTCCCCACCACGCCGGCCTCCAGGCTCGGTGAGGTCACGGCACCCGCCTCGACCTCGACAACGCCGCCCGAGCGCCACCCATCGGGGGTGTCGCCAGGTGGGTCACGGACCAGCCGGGACGGTGGCCCCGTGGCCACCCCTACCACCACCCTTGGCGTTACCACCACCCTCGGCATGGAGCCTGGCCCCGGAGTCGCCCGGCTCGCCGTAAACCCGTCGCCGATCCGCCGCCCTCCCGGCCGGGCCGCCGAGCCGGGCTCCTCCCAAACGCCGGGCCGAGGGCCGGCTCACCGAGGACACGGCGGCCGCTCGAGCCACGCCGTACGGCACGCCCGCTCGGGACGGCGGGTGCCGCCGGCGGAACGCGCCGTCAGCGGCCAGGCGCTCGTCTCCCCTGGCGGCCTGTGGTCCGGTGGCGTCCTCCAAGTGGGGACCATCCTGACCGTGCCCTTGGCGCTCGGCGTGCTCGCGCTGGCCTTTGTCATAGTCCAGTGGTTGGTCGGCCGGCGTGACCCCAAGTTCGACGAGGCGCCGGCTCGGGAAGAAGACGACACAGTTGGGTTCGAGTAACCCGCCGTCGCCCGGTCCCACCCGCCCAGGTACTGTCACCCGGACGCGGAGACCAGGCGTGGGTGCCTGGGTGGGCCGGTCCGGCGCGTCGGACGAGGGGTGGCGCCACCGCCTGCAAGAACGGCTGGCTCTGCTCCGGGCCGAGCGCGCCCAGTTGGCGCGTGCCGAGCACACGAGCCTGGAACAGCGTTTCGTGGCCTTGCAGCTGGTGCGGGTGGCGGTCGTGGCCCTGGCTCTGGCCGCGGCCACGGTGGTGCATCGCCACACCGGGGTAACGGTCGCCCAGGTGCTGGTGGCGAGCGCGGTGTACCTGGGGTTCTGCCTCGGGGGCCAGTTCCTCGACCAGCTCTGGATCAAGGCCAGGAGGGGGAAAGGCCCGTCCCGGCGGTCCCGGGCGCCCTTCCAGAAGGTGCTGTTCCCGGTGGACTCGCTCTACCTGGCCGTGCTCACCCTGCCCTCGGGTGGCGCGCAGAGCGATTTCATCTGGTTGTTCACCGTGCAGCTCATCTCGGTCACCTTGCTGGCCAGCCCCCGTACCGGTGTACGTCTGGCCATGTGGGACTCGGCCCTCCTGGTGGCCATCACATTGCTCAGCCTGGGCGGCCCGGTGGGAAAGCTTCTCGGCGCCCCCCAGGTCTATACGCCATCGGTGGGAGAAATGGTGGTGCGGATAGGCGGATTTTGGGCCGTGGCGTTGTGCACGGCCTACTTCTCTGCCCTTTCGGAACGCCAACTGCGCCGTTCCAAGGCCCAGCTGGACGCCCTCACCAACATGGCGGCGGAAATGGAGCAGGCCATGGAGTTGGGCGCGAGTGCCCCGGGGATCGCCGCGCTGGCGTTGCAGGGCGTGCTCGTCCCTTTCTCCTTCAAGCAAGCGGCGCTCATATGGCAAAGAAATGGCAAGGTCACTGCCGCCCACGGGGTCCCGCGGGAGGACCGGACGGTCGATGTCGGCCCGGTCCAACTAGGCGTGGACGCCCTTGACAGCACGGTCGCCCAGCGCGCCCTCATAACCAACGAGCCGGTCCTGGCCCGGGACCTCGTCCTGGGAGGCGAGCCCGTGCTGGTCGACCTGCTCCCCCAGGCCGTGAACGTGGTGGTGGTCCCGCTGCGCGCTGGGCGTGAACGCCAAGGCCTGCTGCTGGCCGAGCTTGGGCCACCCCGGGGACGGCGGGTCAGCCGACGGGCGTTGGACATGGTGAGCCGCTTTGCTTCTCACGCCGCCTTGGCCCTCAGCAACGCCGACCTGAAGGAAGAGGTCGACCGCTTGGCCGCCTCCGACAGCCTCACCGGCCTCGCCAACCGGCGGACGCTCACCAGCGCCCTCGCCAAAGAGGTGGCCCGCGCTGTGCGTACCAAGTCCCCCCTGTCGCTGGCTGTCATGGACATCGACCACTTCAAGCGCGTCAACGACACCTTCGGGCACCTGGCGGGCGACGAGGTCCTGCGCGAAGTGGGCAAAGCGATGGCGGGCAACGTCCGCGACGTCGACGTGGTGGCGCGTTACGGCGGGGAAGAGTTCGCCATCGTCCTGCCGGACTGCGCCCCCGACGGCGCCCTCGCCGTCGTCGAGAGGGTCAGGGCCGCCGTGGCTTCGGCCCAGACGGTGGCCAAGGTGACCTTGAGCGCCGGCATCGCCACCGCTTTGGGTGAGGCGAGCGATGGCGAACGCCTGATGGCCGAGGCCGATGAGGCGCTCTACAGCTCGAAGCGTTCGGGCCGCGACCGCGTGACTCTGGCGCCGGGGCCGACCCTTGGTGAGGGCCAGCCGGCCGAGGCGGCCGGCCTCGGCGGCGCCGGCGCCGCCTGAGCCGCCCGGGCGACGTGGCGCCCGCTCGTGCTCAGCGTCTGGCCGGTAGGGCTTCTGCCAGGCGCTTAGCCAGTTCACTGGCCGCTTCGTCGCTCGGGTAGGGGTGGCGCGGCCACAAGAAACCGTGGAGCCCGTCGCCGAACCGGCGAGGCACTACGTGGAGGTGGACATGGGGCACACTCTGGCTCACCACCTCGTTCAGCGCGAAAAAGCTGCCGTCCGAACCGAGCACCGCAGCCTGGGCCGTCGCCACCCTCCTTGCTGCTTCCATGAGCGGCGCCAGGAGCTCCAGCGGGGTCTCGGCCAAGGTGGGGTAGTGGGCCCGGGGGATGACCAGGGTGTGGCCGTCGAACACCGGGCGGTGGTCGAGAAAAGCCACCACATCGGGTTCGTCGAGCAGGATGTGGGCGGCGAGGTCGCCCGTCACCACGCAGTCGAATATGCACTCCGGCGTGGGGCCGACATTACGCTACCAGGACATGGCCGACATAACCCTGGGCGGTGCGCCGCCGGAAACGGTCCTGCCCCCGTCGCCCCCGGCGGCGCTGGCCGCCTTGGGCGCGGCCACGGTGAGCGGGTCGCGCCAAGACTTGGCGGTCGTGGCCGCCCGCTGGCCGCGCTGCCTGGAGGCCTGGGCCCGCCTGGCCGAACTGGCCGAGGCCGGCGACCCCGTCACTGCCTACGCCTTCGCCCGCACGGGCTACCACCGCGGCTTGGACGCGTTGCGCGCCGCCGGCTGGCGAGGTTCGGGCCATGTCCGCTGGGCCCAAGAGGCCAACCGCGGCTTCCTCCGCTGCCTGGACGCCTTGCGCCGGCTTGCCGGCGCGATCGGCGAGGACGACGAAGAGCAGCGTTGCTCCCTCTTCCTGCGCCAGCTCGATCCCGACTGGGACCGGCGGGGACGTCAGGGCGGCGCCCCTGCCCCGGGCAGGACGCCTGGCCCCGGCCAAGGCGCTCCCTCCGGCCCAGGCGCTCCCTCCGGCCCAGGCGCTCCCTCGGGCCTAGGGGCTCCCCCCGCCGGAGCCCCGGGCGGCGCTGAGCGCTGATGGCCCGTCCGGTCCTCGGCCCTTTCCCACCAGGCGCCGACCCGGCCAGCTACGACCGGTTGCGCCGGCGCATCCTCTGGCGGATGCCTTCGGGCATCTACCTGTTGGGTAGCGCCGCCGGGGGGCGCCAGAACCTGATGACCCACAACTGGGCCATGCAGGTGGCGACCGAGCCCAAGCTGATGGCAGTGTCGGTGCGCCAGGACGCCCTCACCCACCAGCTGGTGGCGGATGGCGGGATCTTCAGCCTGTGCTTCTTGAAGCGGGAGGACCGGGCCCTGGTGAGGACCTTCACCAAGCCGGCCACACCCGGGCCGGGGCCGGCCACGCTCGGCGGGCTTCCCGTGAGGCAGGGCTCCACCGGGGCCCCGCTCCTGGCGCAGGCGGTTGCCTGGGTGGAGTGCGAGGTGCGCCACCAGCTGTCCCTCGGCGACCACACTATGTTTGTGGGCGAGGTGGTGGACTGCTCGGCCCCCGACGAAGCGAGCCCGGTGCTGAGGTTGGAGGACACGCACCTCAATTACGGGGGCTAGGTAGGGGAGTTAGGTTCGGGGGAAGGCGTGCCCGGCTTTGGTCGGGCCCACCGTGCACGAGGCGCCCGAACGCCCAGGGGCCGGTAGACTCCTCGGCGTGGTTCTTCCCGCTCCCTCGTTGACCGGGCTCGAAGAAGTCACCCAGAGGCGCCGGCGGGTGCGGGCGGCGTTGGTGTCGTACCACGAGTCGCGCGACAGCGCCGCCTTGGACTTCATCGTGTCCGCCTACCAGGGCTTGGCCCTTTCACTGGCCACGCGCTTCGCCCAGCGGGGCGAAGACTTGGAGGATCTCAACCAGGTGGCCATGATCGGGCTGCTCAAGGCCATCGAGCGCTTCGACCCCGACCGCGGGACCGAGCTCACCACTTTCGCGACGGCGACGATACTGGGCGAGCTCAAGCGCCACCTCCGCGACCGCGGTTGGTGGATCCGCCCACCACGCCGTGTGCACGACTTGTACATCGCCGCTCAGCAGGCGATGGACGAGCTGACCCAGGTGCTCGGCCGCTCGCCTACAGTGCCCGAGGTGGCCCGCCACATCGGCGCAGCCATCGAGGACGTGCTCGAGGCGCTCGAGGCGGGGGGCTTGCGTAACAGCACGCCGCTCGATTCGATGGTCGGCTCGGGCGAGGACACCCGCGCCTCCGCCAAGCTCGGGGCGCGTGACGAGGGCCTTGCCCAGGTGGAGGGGCGCATGCTGCTGACCCCGCTCCTGGCCCGTCTGCCAGAGCGTGAGCGCCTCATATTGAAGCTGCGCTTCGTCGCCGGCTGCTCCCAGACCCAGATCGGCACCCTGATCGGTGCCACCCAGATGCAGGTGTCGCGCATCCTGGCTCGAAGCCTCGCCCAGTTGAGGGCTTGGACCGAGCCAGAGAGACTTTAGGGGGGCCGGGAGGACTGGCTGCCGAGCGGCTGGCACTGACGCCCGAACCTCCCGAGATCGTGGCGAGCGCGGGCGCCCTGTCGTCCCTCGTCGATGAGCTCGCGGCCGCTCCCCGCTACGCCCTTGACACCGAGTTCCACCGTGAGCGCACGTACTGGCCCCGTCTCGCCCTCGTGCAGGTGGCGTGGCAGCCTGACGCAGGTTCCCCGCCCCGGGTCGCCCTGGTGGACCCCCAGGCCGTCGACCCCATGCCCCTGGCCAAGGTCCTGGCAGGCGGGGGCGTCATGGTGGCGCACGCGGCCAGCCAGGATCTCCAGGTGCTGCAACGGTCCTGCCGTGCCTTGCCCTCCTGCTTGTTCGACACCCAGGTGGCAGCTGGCTTTCTCGGCCACGGCTCGGCCTCGCTGGCTTCGCTGGCGGACCGCTTCCTCCAGCTCCGCTTGGCCAAGGGCGACCGCTTGACGGACTGGAGCCGCCGACCCCTCACTGCCTCCCAGGTCGCCTATGCCGCCGCCGACGTGGCTCATTTGCTGGCGCTGGCGGATGCGGTTTCTTCACAGTTGTCGGCGAGGGGTCGGCTGGGCTGGGCCGAAGAGGAGTGCACCGCCCTCCTGGCTAGGCCCGTCACGCCTGCCCCTCCCGAGGAGGCGTGGTGGAGGTTGCGGGACAACCGCCAGTTCCAGGGGGCGTCGCGGGGCGTGGCCCAAGAGCTGGCCGCCTGGCGGGAACAGAAAGCCCGCGCTCTCGACCTTCCTGCTCGGATGGTGCTACCGGACCTCGCCCTACTCGCGATTGCCCACTCGCCGCCCGCCGACGATGCCGCTCTCCGGGAAACCCGTGGGCTCGACATGCGCCACCTGAGAGCCGGAGCGGGCGACGAGATCATGGCCGCGGTGGCCCGAGGCAGAGCGCTCCCCGCCGGTCGCCTGCGGGTCGCCCAAGTTGCACAGGTGAGCAAGGAACTGCGCCCGGCTGTCACCCTCGCCTCGGCCTGGGTCGCCCAGCTGAGCCGGGACGAAGCAGTCGACGCCGCTCTCCTGGCTACCAGGAGCGACATCGTCGAGTTCTTGTCGGGCAAGCCGGGCGCCCGTCTGGGGCTCGGCTGGCGGGCACGGCTGGTCGGGGCGCCATTGCGCAGGCTGGTCAGCGGCGAGGCGTCCCTCGCCTTGGACGGCCAGGGCCGGCTGTTGCTCGAAGACCGCTTGCGCCCCTAGCGGGCGCCCCTACGCCCTGCCGCTCCTACGCCCTGCCGCTCCTACGCTCTGCTACGGGCGGGGCTGTCGTCACCCGCTGCTGGCGCCTTGGCTGCGGGCGCTCTCGGGCCGCAGGTCGACCTCCAGAGTCAGGATCCCCCCCTCCAAAGTGGCGGTGGCGTCACCGATCATGGCGTAGTCCATGTAGTCAATGCGGGCCTGGTCCATGAAACGCTTGCGCTCGGGCCCTTCGACGGGGGGCAGGCCTCGTTGGCGGACGGCGCGTGCGCGCTCCCTGAAGCGGCTTAGCATTGCGTCGACGTCGAGCTCGTCGGCCATGGGCCCATGTTACGGCCGGGCCGGCCGGGCCGCTTGCCCATCTGGATGGCTGTAAGATGCTGGTTGTCCTCGGCATCTCGGTTCGGGAGCAATGGTGAAAAAGGGACGGCATCGGCGCTTCGAGGAAGCGCGAGATCTGAAGCGTGCTGTAGGCACGGACCAGGCGGAGGCTGAACCGTGCCCAGAATGCGGCGCAGAGCCGGGCAAGGAGCACGCTTCTTGGTGCATGGCCATGGAGGACGAGTACGACGACGAGCTCGACTCCACCGACAGCCGCTCGGTGCCGTAGGGCCGGGTCGGGATTGCGCTGGCCCCTTTCACCGTCCCGTAGATTGGTGGCGTGGCAACTCCTGCACCGAACGCCCCCGATGGAGCGGGTGCCAGCCCCCCCGGCGGCGGACCGGGCTACCCCCAAGCGGCCGACAAGCCCGACTTCGCCCGCATGGAGCGCGAGGTCCTCGCC
>JBOGGK010000467.1:0-5722 GCA_050744045.1 Acidimicrobiales bacterium
CCCGCCCCCGGCTCGCCTCGCCCGGTCTTTTCCTCCAGGCGAGCGCTCAGGGCGCCCGACGCGGCCATCAGTACCTCACCCGGGGGTCGACCCAGGCGTTCACGAGGTCGATGAACAAACTGACCGCCACCACCGCGAGGGCGAACACGGTGATTATGCCCTGGACCGCTATATAGTCCCGGTTCTCCAGGTACATGAAGAGCTCGTTGCCGATGCCGGGCCAGTTGAAGGTCACTTCGGTGAGCACGGCCCCCGACAGCAAGAGCGCCGCCTGGAGCCCGGTGATGGTGATGATGGGCACCAAGGCGTTCTTGAAGGCGTGGCGGACAACCACGTCCCGCTCGTGGATGCCGCGCGCCCGCGCCGCCTCGATGTAGTCGCCCTTCATCGTCTGGATCACGTTGACGCGCACGAGGCGGACCACTATTCCGGAGATGACCAGGCCCAAGGTGATGGCGGGCATGCACAGGTGGGCGAGCAGGTCGGGGATGTCGCCCCACTGGCCGTCGACCACGGCGTCGATCAGGAGGATGTTGGTGTGCGGCGTGAGGTCGGCCTGCACTATGACGCTCGCCTGGCTGGAGGTGGGGAGCCACCCGAGCACATGGCCGAACAGCAGTTGCGCCATGAGGCCGAGGAAGAACACGGGCACGGCGTAGATCACGATCCCGTACAAGCGGGTGGCGGCGTCGAACCAGGTGTCGCGCAACCTGCCGGCGAGCATGCCGAGCGGCACCCCGACGGCAACGGCGACGAACATGGCGCACACGGTGAGCTCGAGGGTGGCGGCGCCATTTTGGGTGATGACCTGGGTCACCGGGCGGTCGTCGGTGAGCGTGGTGCCGAAGTTGCCTGTGAAGACCTGGTGCAGGTACTCGCCGAACTGGACGATGAGCGGCTTGTCGTAGCCGGCGGCACGTTCCTTGACCGCGAGCTGCGCAGGGGTGAGGTGGCCCCCGAGGGCAGCCACGATCGGGTTGCCCGGCGCCACCCGCATGAGCAGGAAGACCAAGCTGAGCAGGATCAGGACCATCGGCACCACCAGGAGCAGCCTGGTCACCAGGTAGCGGTGCAGTGACCCTGAGCTCGATGCCATACGTCCTCCGGCTAGTCGCGGGCCCGGCGAGCCGGGAGCTCGCCGGGCCAGCGTACCGTCGCGCTTAGTGCTTGCCGATCAGCCAGAAGCGGAACGTGTAGGACGGGTCGAGCGTCGTCAGCACGCCGGTAACCCCGTTGCGGACGGCGGCCACCTGGCCCCCCTGCCACAGCGGGATCAAGGGGGCGTCCTTGGCCGTCTGCGTCTGCAGCGCGGCGAAGGCCACGTTGCGCACGGACTGGACGTTCGTGCCCTCTTCCTTCAACAGGTCCTTGTCGACGCTCGCGTTGCAGTAGTGGTCGACCATGAACTCGTCGTTGCACTGGTAGAAAGGCTGCGAGTAGTCGTCGGCGTCGGGGTAGTCGGGGAACCACCCGAACAGGAACACCCCGTACTCGTTGGTGGTGGCGGACGTGTCGTAGGTGGTCCACTCGGCCGACTGCAGCGACACTTTGAACAGCCCCGAAGCATTGAGCTGGCGCGCCAGTTCGGTCGCCAGGTCCTCGTCCTGGTAGTGGTTGATGTTGTACCAGAGCGTGAACTTGACGGGCGTCTTCACCCCGGCGGCGGCGAGGGCCTTCTTGGCGTCCGCCACGCTCGGCTTGGGCCCGTAGACCTTGACGAACGAGTCGATGTGGCCCGGCAGAGCGTTGGGGATTATCGAGTACAGGGGTTTCACCGTCCCCTTGTAGACGTTGGCGGCGAGGTCCTGGCGGTTGACCACGTAGGCAACAGCATGGCGGATGGCCAGCTTCTGGCTGGCGTTCGACCCCGGCTGGGTGTGCAGGTTGAACACGATGTAGCGGATCTCGATGCCGTGGCCCTCGACCAGGCGCACGCCCTTGGACTTCCTGAGCGCGACGAGCTGGGTGGTCGTCAGGTCCCGGTAGCCGAGGTCCACGGCGCCCTGTTGGACGTCGGAGACCAGGGTGGCGCCGCTCTCTTCGTAGCGGACTATGAACTTGTTGTTGTGGAGCACGTCGGCCCCGCCGTAGTGGGGGTTGGGCGTGAACTCCGCCAGCTCGTTGGGCACGTACTTGGCGAGCTCGTAGGGCCCCGAGCCGATGACCTTGCCGCTCGGCACCAGCTTGTCGAAGGGGAACACTTTGGGGTCGACGATGGACCCGGCCGCGGTGGAGACCACGCCCGGCCAGGTGGCGTCGGGGTGCTTCATGGTGAACGTAACCGTGTTGCCCTTGGCGCTTACGCTCTTCATGGGGGCGATCAGGCTGGCGGGCCCGTTGGGGTCATTTATTTTGTTCACCCGCTCGAAGCTGTAGACGACATCTTGTGCCGTGACCGGGTCGCCGTTGGAGAAGAACTGGTGGGGCAGCACCGTGCAGGCGTAGACCGTGGCCCCGGTGCCCTGCCAATGGCACTTGGCGGCGTCGGGCACGGGTTTGGTGCCGTTGGGCGGGTACGTGAGCAACTGCTGGTAGACGTTGTACTGGACCGTCCACGACGGCAGGTCGTAGGACCCCGCCGGGTCGTTGGAGACGATCTTGTCGGTGGTACCGAGCGTCACGGTGACGTTCGGGACCTTATGGGCGCGTGCCGTGTGGGCGCTCGCCGCCGTGGCCGCCGCGGTCCCTCCAAGCGCCGCCATGGAGGCCACCATGGACGCGCACAACGCCCCTACTGCAGCGCCGGCCATGGCCTTGCCGCGCCGACGGTTTCTCGGTAACAAAGCCGTCATTAAATGCTCCCCTCATCGAGAATGCGGGAGCACCCGCTCCCTGGCGCACCGTGGAGCGCAGCAGGCGGGCGGCGCGTTGGCCAGTACGGTATCCCCGGGCAGTTTGCCAGTCAAGGCAGCTGCCCACGCTCGGCGGCGACGGTGTGGGGCCAGGACCACCTAGCGTGAGCACATGCTCAGTACGATGCCGGCTCAGTACGATGCCGCCGCGGAGAGCAGGTCGTCGTAGGAGTTGTCGAGGTCGGTCCGTACGAGGCCACTGACCAGACGGGCGAAGTTGGCACCGTCTGCGAGCCGGGTGAGCGCTCGGGCATCGCCACCCAAGCCGAGGCGGTCGGCAGCGCCGAGCGCCCGCTGGTCCGCGAAGGGGTACACCTCGTCCCACGCTCGCTGGATCTCAGGGAGGAAGATGTCCGCGCTCGTGCCACCGATCCCCGGGAACGGCTGGAGGAGGCGCCGTTCCGACTCCGTATCGCGGCCAGCGGCGTCGCGCAGCCGGCGCAGGTCGCCGCGGTACTGCCGGACCACCGCCTGGGCGGTACCGCCGAGCGTGGTCGAGGTGTGCTCGTCGTAGCGGGCGTACCCGGCCCAGTTCAACGTCCTCGCCCGGTCCGCCCACGCCGAGGCGGCCATGGCTCTCGGGGTGTTCCACTTTGCTTGACCAGCGCTCGGGCGGCCGCCAACGCGGCGTCGGCCCGGATGCGGGCGCCCATCAACAACGCCATGGTCAAGATCCGGAAGGCGCCGGACGGCGTGGCAGGCGAGCGGGCACCGAGCTCTTCGCCGTACGTGGCGGGATAGCGAGCCAGCACGGCCCGAGCGACCTGGGGGCGCGGCGGGTGAGCCACTGGTGTCGTCCTCGGCATTGGGCACCTCCGCGGCACGCAGTGCTGCCGTCCGCCAGTTGGGGCCTGCCGAGCCTCCACCCCGTCGAGCGATGGTCGAGACGATGAAGGCCGGCGCATGCAGCGAGTGGATATGACCTGTCCTGTTCCACCGGTCGGCGAGACGACCGATGGGTCGAAGGCGGCACTCGCGGCAATCGTCCACGACGTCGTCCAACGGCTCGGCCTTCGCGATGTCGTGCTCGTTGGGCACGACATCGGGGGGATGATCACCTACTCGTACCGGAGAGAGTTCGGCGACGTGATGGGCGCCGTCATCATGGACGTCGTCATTCCCGGGATCGACCCGTGGACCGGGCCTCCGCCAAGCGGGAGCGCGCAAGGTCACCTCGGCCCCCATACCTGGAGCGGATCACTTCACTCGGGAGGAAGCACCTGAGGAGACCTGGGCCGCCATCGCAGGACTTGTCAACCGGTGAGCCCTGGTTGAGCGGCGGGCAAGGTGAGCGCCGGGCCCGTTCGTGCACGGCGGTGACGTCGTCGACACGAACTTTGAGCACCTGGGTGACGATGCCGGCTTGTGGAGGCTGGTGCTTCACCCGCTCGTTCCTCGGGCCGGCGGGGGCCAGGCGGCGACCGCCTGCAGTTCGGCCGCCGCTTGTTTGATGATGGTGACGAGATCCCGGTCGTCATGCTCGCTGGCCCACGCCTCGAGAGCCACCCTGAGCACCGTCATGCCCGCCTCAGCAGCGATGGTCGCCTGTGGCTCGCCCACGCCCCGCTCGCGCAGGACGCCCGCCACCGCTGCCGCATAGTCGGCCACCTTGGCGAGATCGCGCTCGCGAAGCTCGGGGTTGGCGGCAATCACGGCCTGACGTTGGCGCGAGAGGTCTTTGCGGAACTCGCCGACCATGGTGGCGGTGGCGGTGAGGCCGCGGACCACTGCGTCGAGGGGACCGTCTGCCGCCGGCGCGCCGGCCACCCCAGACACGATCCGGTCCTTCAGTAGGTCGGAGCCACCGAAGAGCACCTCGCGCTTGTCGGCGAAGTAGCGGAAGAAGGTCCGCTCGGTCAGCCCGGCCCGCGCCGCGATCTCGGCCGCCGTGGTCTGGTCGAACCCTCGCTCGGCGAAAAGAGCCAGGGCGGCTCCCTGCAGCCGCCCGCGGCTGTCTGGCTGCCATCGGCCCACGAGCTTCATCCTAGTGTTGACAGTGACTGACATGATGGTATAGTGATGTCTGCAACTGACATCACCCCTAGGAGGTACCCCCATGCGAATCTTCGTCACTGGTGCGTCGGGCTGGATCGGCTCGGCCGTCGTCCCTGAGCTGCTCTCGGCCGGCCACGAAGTGGTCGGCCTGGCCCGCTCCGAGGCCTCCGTGCAGCGCCTGGAAGCGGCCGGGGCCACCGTCGCCCGTGGCGACCTCGACGACCCCGACGGCCTGGCCAAGGAGGCCGCCGACTCGGACGGGGTGATCCACCTCGCCTTCCAGCACGAGGTGGCCTTTGGCGGGAACTTCGCCGCCGCCGGGGTCGCTGACCGCCAGGCCGTGGAGGCCATAGGCGCGGCCCTGGCCGGCTCTGATCGTCCCTTTGTGCTCGCTTCGGGGCTCGGGCTCGCGACCGGCCGGCCGGCGACCGAGGAGGACGGGCTCATGCCGAGCGAGGGGATCCGGGCCAACCCGGCTGGCGGGCGGGCGGCGACCGCCCTGCTCGCGCTCTCCCTGCGGGGCATCGGTGTCCGCTCGTCGGTGCTGCGCTTCCCCCCGACGGTCCACGGCGACGGCGACCACGGGTTCATTGCCATGCTCGTCGCCATCGCCCGCCAGCAGGGCGTCGTCGGGTACGTGGGCGACGGCACGAACCGCTGGCCAGCCGTGCATCGCGCCGACGCTGCGCGCCTCGCCCGCCTCGCCGTGGAGTCCGCCCCGGCAGGATCGGTCCTCCACGCGGTCGCAGACGAAGGCGTCGTCTTCGGCGAGATCGCCGAGGCCATGGGCCACCACCTCGGAGCTCCGACGAAGTCGATCGACCCGGCCGACGCCGTCGATCACTTCGGGACGATGGGGCTCTTCGCCGGGCTCG
>JBOGGK010000468.1:0-10004 GCA_050744045.1 Acidimicrobiales bacterium
CACCAGCAGGCCACCACCCCACCCGCTGCTGGGTTGAGGCTACGGCCCGGTTGTAAAGAGGGGCGCTTGGTCATAGACCATGTGCCCGCCCACCTCCCCGGCGCTTTGACGCCGGCCCGCTCGGTACGCGCCAGGCTGGAGTCGAGGCGGCGGGGGGATGGCAGCGCTTTCTTAATAACCGGAACTTGTGGATGCACCTCCGGCACGAGGCGCGACGTACCTTTCTCACTGAGATCACGTGACCGTCGGGGTTGCCGCCCCGGCGAGGAAGGAACGCCGATGTTGAGAGTAGTTGCTGACGGGCAGGCTGGCGCGGAGCTGGCCTCGAGTTTGGACGAGATCGTTCGGGAGGGTGCCCGGCGGATGCTGGCCGCGGCGCTCGAAGCGGAGGTCGACGGCTACGTCGCTGCCTTAGTGGCCTGCACCCGTGGTCGCAGGTCCTCGCCCTGCCCATCGGGAACGCCGACGACACCAGACGACACAGCCGGGTGGGGTCGGGTGGGGCCACTACGAGCACGTGCTGGGCGAACTCGGGTCCCGGCAGTCCCTCGGCCACCACCAACGCCCCTCAGGGCGAGCGCGGAGTGAATGTCCTTGGAGAACCGGGGGTCGTTGAGGGCGTGGCGGGCTTCGTCGTGGCCGATCACCAGCCAGGCATCGTTGCCGTCGGCCAGGGTCACGGGGTGCACCGGGCCGAGCTCGCGGACCTCGGCGAAGAGCGGGAAGGGGTCGCCCTGGTCGAAAGCGCCCCACGCCTCGAGCACCGCCTGGAGGCGGCCGATCCCATGGTCGGCGTCGAAGGTGGGCCTATTCGTCATGGACGAACCCCGAGCACAGAATCCGCAGCCAGGAGATCTTGTCGTCCTCGGTCTTGAAGTACTCCTGCTGCTCGACGACGAAGTCGCCGTCGGGAAGCGTCGCCCGGAAGCGGTAGCCGATGCGGTCCACGGTGCCGACCGTGGCGCAGTCGAGCGCGAGCACCTGGGTGATCGAGCGCTCGGCCGAGAACCACCTGCCCAAGATCACCTCGTCGACGACCTCCTTGGCGTCGTTGCTCTCCCAGTACTTTCCGAGCGTCAGCGCGCGGAAGCTCACCCTGGGCGTGTGAGCAGCGGCACCCACTTCGATCCCGAGATCGCCAAGCTCGTGTCGCGCGATCCCGAATCGTTGTTCGAGGACCTCGACCGCGACACCCTCGACGAGCTGCTTGCCGCCGAGCCGGTGGAGCGGGGCCCGTTGACCGATGACGAGCTCGACCAGGCGCTGGAGGCGGTCGGCGACTTCTGCGACCTTCGGTGCCCCTTCTTCGCCGGTCACGCCCGCGCCACGGCGGACCTGGTCCGAGGTGCCGCCGAGGTGATGCAGATGCCCGCAGCCGACGCCCGATTGTCCTACCGAGCCGCCCTCGTCCCACGACATCGGGCGCTTCGGCGTGACCGGATCGGTGGGGAGCAAGCCGGGACCGTTGACGGCCAATGAGCAGGAGCGGGTACGCCTGCACGTCTACTACGTCGAGCGAATCCTCAACCGGCCCGAGCCGCTACGTCGCATCGGCATGCTGGCAGCCGCCCACCATGAGCGGATGGACGGCTCGGGGTATCACCGCGGTGTTGGCGGGACCATGCTCTCGTCGGGGGCGCGGGTCCTGGCCGTCGCCGATGCCTACAGCGCCATGACCCAACCCCGTCCCTACCGGGGACCACTGAGCGGAGCCGAGGCAGTCAGCGCGCTCCAAACAGACGCCACCGCGGGTCGTCTCGATCCCGTGGCCACCGACGCCGTGCTGGCTGCCGCCGGGCACCGCCCGAGCCGCGCGCGGGCGGGAGGACCGGCCGGGCTAACGACGCGCGAGGGCGACGTACTGGTTCTCCTCGCCCAAGGGATGCCCAATAAGCGCATCGCCCGCCAGTTGGGGATCAGCCCGAAGACGGTGAGCAACCACATCGAGCATGTCTACAGCAAGTTGGGTGTGTCGAACCGGACCGGCGCCGCGATGTACGCCATGCAAAACGGGGTTGTGGGAGTGGCAGCCGCCCGAGCGGGCTGACATAGGCGAGAGCCTCCTCCCCTCGGTAGAAGTGCTGCCCGCCTCGTCGAAGGGTCGGCGCTCGGAACCGCGGCCAAGTCGACCCACAGACAAGGGGACCACCATTGAGCAGGACTACCAGACGAGCGACCTCGACGCGACGATGCCGCCGCCGGCGAGCGTGCGCTTGGCGATAGATGACATCGCCGCCACGATGCGTGAGGGCCTGTTGGCCCTGGCGGTGTCGGACGGGCTGGGCGTGATGACGGTGCTGATGGACGATTCGGTGACCGCGGTGTGCGGGCCGAGGGGCCGCCACCAGCCACAGCGGCGGGCGGTGCCGCATGGCAGCGAGGACGGCTCGGTGACCCTCGGTTGACGGCGGGTGCCGGTCCGCCGCCCCCGGGCCTGGGCAACCGACGGCTCCGGGGAGTTACCGGTGCCGGCCCAGGTGATCGACCGCTACGGCGTCCACTGGCTCATCGGGTTCGAGGGTGGTGACAGCAAGGCTCGGCCCGTCCTCCGCCGATCGGCGGGTCTGGCGTGAGTCGTTCCAAACGGGACGGTTCGTTGGGCCGGGAGGCGGGCTCGACCCTAGCCCGCTACGTTGGCCCTGTGAGCAGCCAGCGAGTGCCCGGTGGCGTGGTGCACGAGCTTCCGGCAGACTTGCGCAAGGCGTTGATCGCCAACGCCACGGCGCTCGACGCGTGGAAGGACATCACACCGCTGGCCCGCAACGAGTTCATCTGCTGGGTCGAAGATGCCAAGCAGGCGGCAACCCGGGAACGTCGCATTCGCCGGGCCCAGGAGGAGTTGGACGAAGGCCAGCGCCGGCCTTGCTGCTGGCCGGGGTGCAGGCACCGCGAACGCACCGGCAAGTAGCGATAAGGCGTGAGCACGCTTGTACCCCACGGGAGGCGGAGCGGTCACCGGAGGCGGTTCAGTGTAAGCCTTGTCAACCCGGTTCGTGATCTCCGGTCGGTGCGGGACTGGCGGGCTTGGTGGCGCGGACGATGGCCGCGTGGATGCCGTCGGCGGCCCGCCTGGTGAAGGTCACCGCCGGGTTGGTGAAGCCGGCAGTGGTGAGCCCGTTGAGGTACTCGCTGCGGGACAGGGCGCCGGCGATGCAGCCGACGTAGGAGCCTCGTTCCGCTCGGTCGGCGGGGCTGAGGTGGTCTTCGGCAACGATGTCGCTGATGCCGAGCCGCCCGCCGGGTGCGAGGACCCGGAACATCTCGGCGAGCACGGCGGGCTTGTCGACGGACAAGTTGATGACGCAGTTGGAGATGACCACGTCGACCGCGCCGTCCGGTAGTGGGATGTCTTCGATGCCGCCTTTCACGAACTCGACGTTGGTGGCACCCGCCTTGGCGGCGTTGGCGCGGGCCAGGTCGAGCATCTCCTCGGTCATGTCCACCCCATAGGCGAACCCGGTGGGGCCGACTCGGCGGGCAGAAAGCAGCACGTCGATGCCGCCACCGGAGCCGAGGTCGAGCACCCGCTCGCCGGGACGCAGGTCGGCGATGGCGAGCGGGTTGCCGCAGCCCAGGCTGGCGGCGAGGGCCTCAGGCGGCAACGCGGAACGGTCCTCCGGGTCGTAGAGGGCGGCGCCGAAGCCCTCGTCCACCTGCACCGACCGCGGGCCGCCCGGGCCGGCCGCACAGCACCCGCCGCCCTCCGCCTCGTCCGCCGGGGCGGTACCGCAACAGCCCTGTTCGACCGCGAGGACGTCGCGGTTGGAGGTGCCACCGATGACCCGGGTGGCGGCTTCGGCGTACCGGGCGCGCACGTGTTCGCGCAGGTCGGCGTTGTCGGTGCTGGTCATGGGTATGCCTCTCCTTCTCATTGATAGTGATCAATGAGATTAGGGTACCACTGTATCGATAGCTGTCAATGTGTCTTGAACGCATCGGGGCGACCCCACTCCACCAGCGGTTCGTCCTCGAACCATGCCTGGTCCGGTTTTGCCTGAACCGGCCCGGGGCAAGAGGGCAATGAGCTCCCGTCCAGGCGCTCGCTCAGCGTTCGCCCCGGTGATCGACGGTCACTGAGGTCGCCGTCTGGGACGCGCTCTCGAGCACCCAGATCATGTGCCGGCCGACTTCCCCCGGCGCTTTGACGCCGGCCCGCTCGGTTCGCGCCAGGCGGAAGCCGAGGCGGCGGGGGACGGCGGCACTTTTTTTATTGGCCTGGTCGCAATGGATCTCGGCCCGCTCGGCCCCTGGCAAGGCCAGAGCCACCTCGGCGAGGGCCCTGACCGCCCGGGTCATGGTCCCCTGGCCCGTCTCGCTGGAGCGCAGCCAGTACCCGATCTCGACCACGGTGGGCCCGGACCGCCGGTGGAGCCCGGCGCAGCCGAGGACCCGGCTCTTCCCACTGCGGAAGATCAGGTACACGTACTCGGTGCCGCGCTCCCAGTTCGGGATGACTTCCTCCAACCGTCGACGCTGAGCCTCGGCTTGGGCCGCCGGCTCCGTGGCCCATGGCAACCACTTGCCGAGCTCAGGGAGGCTCTCTTCGATCGCGGCCGCGATGCCGGATGCGTCCTCGGCCCGGTGGCGGCGGAGCAACAAGCCTTCGGTCTCGATGCGCTCCGGCGGGCGGCGATGCTCAGCCATCCCTACAGTCGATCAGGCGGCAGAGGCGCGCGCTACCGAATAGTTGTCCCGAGTACAAGACGAGTAACAACCAGGCGAGGTCGGCACCGGGTTGGCGTTACCGGCCGGCGGCAACTGCGACGCGCTGAAGCGGGTAAACACCGACTATGACCGGCTCAGAGGGGCGCACCGAAGCTGTCCTGGCCGTGCTGCGGGGCGCGTCGGTGGCTGAGGTCGCCCAAGAGGCGGGAGCGAGCCCGGAGGAGCTGCTTGAGTGGGTGGACCTCTTCTGCGCCGGGGGGGAGGCCCGCTTGGGCGCAGGGGCGGCGCTCGAACCGGTGGGGAGGGACAGGTTCCTCATGCTCATTGCCCACGAGTTCCGGACCCCCCTGTCGATCATCGCCGGATGGGTGGACGTCGTCTCCGCCTCTGGCCCGCTCCCCCCGACCATAGAGGAAGCCCTCCCGCCCATCCGGCGCCAGGTCGCCCACCTGCAGCGAGTAGCCCGGGACGCCCTTGACGCGGGCGCCGTCGCCCGGGGCCAGCTCCGCCTCATCGTGGCCCCGGTAGACCTGCGCGACCTGGTGGAAGGGGTCATCATGTCCATGCGCGACACCAACCTGGTCCTGGCCCCCGGGCCGGAGGTGGAGGTGGTGGCCGACGGCTCCCGCTTGGAGCAAGTGGTGGGTGGCGTCCTCGAGCACGCCCGGCGCCTGGCCGACGACGGGCCCGTCAAGGTGGACGTCAGGCCCTCAGGAGAGGCCCAGGTGACCGTCAGCGCCTCGGTCAAGGGGGCCGAGCTGGCGATCGGGGAGGCGGCCTCGCTGCTCGAGCCCTACGCCCGCGCCGACACCTCGTTCGGCACCGGCCTCGGCCTCTACCTCTGTCGCGCCCTGCTGGTCGCCCACGGGGGCGAGATCGGGCTCCGGGCGGAGGCAGGGACGACGGTGTTCTGGTTCAGCCTGCCGCGCGCAGGGCCACCGACCAGCCGGTTGGTCCAGCGCAGCTAGATTTGGGGCCCGCCCGCCAGCGTGGTAGCAGGAGGGGTGGGGCCGCCGAGCGGGCCGGTGTGGGAGCGGAGGGCGAAAGCTGCTGCCGGGGCTGGACGCCCCGCTCAGGCCCCGGCGACGGCCCCGTTGGCCAACTCCCACGCCCGGCGGATGACGCCGTCGAGCATAGGCTCGGTGAGGCGCCCGGTGAAGGTGTTCTGCTGGCTCGGGTGATAGGAGCAGACGAGCCAGCGGCCCCCGGCCACGGGTACCTCGAGGCCGTGGGCGAAGCGGGGCCTGGGGCGCACCTCGAGCAGGCGAGAGCACGCCGCGTACGCGAACCCGCCCAGGGCGAGCACGGCGCCCGTCGCGGTGAGCAGGCCGAGCTCCCGCTCTAGATAGGGCAGGCAGTTGTCCCTCTCGGCCGGGGTGGGCCGGTTGAGAGGGGGGGCGCACCTAACGACGGCGGTGACCCAGGTACCTAGAGCCTGCAGGCCGTCCTCCCTGCTCATGCTTTGGGGCCGGTTGGCGAGGCCGGCCCGCCACAGCGCCGCCCACAGCCAGTCGCCCGAACGGTCACCGGTGAAGATGCGGCCGGTGCGGTTACCGCCGTGAGCGGCCGGCGCCAGGCCTACGACTACGAGGCGTGCGCCCGGGTCGCCGAAGCCGGGCAGAGGCCTGCCCCAGTAGGTTTGCCCCGCGAAAGAAGCACGCGGGTGGGCCGCCACCGTCTCCCGCCAGGCGACCAAGCGGGGACAGCGGCGGCATTCCACTACCTCTCGGTGCAGTGCCTCCAAGGAACAGTCGCTCATGCTCCGAAGCTAACCGGGAAGTGCCTGCGCCGTCCGCAGGCGGTCCTGCTTGCGCCCGGCCAGAGGCTAGTTTTGGCCCAGAATGCCAACCCGCCCCAAACCTCCGGAGCCCACCGTCGTGTTGTTCGTGCGCCACGGGCTCACCCCGACCACCGGCAAGGAGATGCCCGAGGCCGGGGCAGGCCCGTCACTGTCCGAGGAGGGAAGGAGGCAGGCCGAAGATGCCGGCCGCCATATTGCGGACTGGCGCCCGAGCCTGCCGCCCCTCGGCGCCCTTTACACCTCGCCGCTCACCCGCGCCCGGGAAACCGCCGCCATCGTCGGCAAAGCCCTCGACCTGGCCCCTGTCGAGAACCGGGGCCTGGCCGACGTGGACGCCGGGGAATGGGCGGGCACCCCGCTCAAAGAGCTGGCGAAGTTGCCCGAGTGGCCTACGGTGGTCCACTACCCGAGCGGGTTCCGCTTCCCCGGCGGGGAGCACCTGTCCCAGATGCACGGGCGAGTCGTAGGCACAGTCAGGGACCTAGTGGAGTCCCACGCAGGCCAGGCCGTGGTCGTCGTCTCGCATGCGGACCCGATAAAGGCGGTCCTGGCCGACGCGCTCGGGGCCCACTTGGACCTTTTCCAGCGGGTCGTCGTATCGCCCGCGTCGGTGAGCGCGGTGTCCTATGCGCGAGCAGGCCCGAGCGTCCTGCTCGTCAACTGGACGCGCCCTGCCGCCGATGCGCCGTTGCCGGGCAAATTGAAGCCCGGGCCGGGCACCGCCAACGCGGGGCCGAGGAGCCGGCGCTGAGCACTTCGTTCGACCTCCCGAGCCCGGCCCGGGTTACGGTCGGCGCCGTGGGGCCACCGGGCCAGCGCGTGTTCTACTTCCAAGCTCGCCAAGAGGACGAGCTCGTCTCGTTGAAGCTCGAAAAAGAGCAGGTGCTGTTCCTGGCGGGAGGCCTGAGCGAGGTCTTGGCCGATCTGGCGAGCCCGTCAGCGGTGCCCACTGAGCCCGAGCTGCAACTCGAAGAGCCAGTGCAGCCGGCGTGGGCGGTCGGGTCGATGCGGCTTGCTTACGACCCCGGGGCCGACCGAGTGGTGCTGGTGGCGCGCGAGGTGGGGGTTCAGGGGGACCAAGAGGGCTCCGACGAGGAGGAGGTCCCGGACGCGTCGGGCGCAGGGGCGACAGGGGCCTCCCGTGCCGGCGTTGCCGACGAGCTTGGCGAAGCAGCGCCCGACGGGGTGGCCCGGGTCGTGCTCACCCGGGAGCAGGCTGCCGGCGTGATCGAGCACGGCAAGCGGCTACTGCGCCGCGGGCGGCCACCCTGCCCCCTCTGCGGCTACCCGTTGGACGACGCTCACTCCTGCCCCAAGATGAACGGGCACCGCGCCCCCTCGCTGTGAGCCGACGCCACGCTTCTGCGGACGCTCGCCGCCCCCCTCCCGGGCAAGCGGGCGCGCCTGACGGGGGCGGCCAGAGCGGGGAACCGGGTCGTCGAGGCCGGGAGGAGGTGCTGGCGGTCCTGTCCAACGGAGAGGTGGAGTTGAAAGGGCGCATCCCCTGGAGCTCCAACGCCACCTTCCTCGCCGCGGTCCGCGCCAGAGGGCCGGGGACGGCAACCGGCGGGCCGGTGCCGCCCGCCTACCGGGACGTGCCCCCGGGTGGCCCGGGTCGACAGCCCTCCGCCCCCGCGGCTGGCCAAGCCATGCTCGCCATCTACAAACCGGCCAAGGGGGAAAGGGCGCTGTGGGACTTCCCCCGAGGCCTGTGGCAGCGCGAGGTTGCCGCTTACGAACTGGCTAGGTGGCTCGGCTGGGACCTCGTGCCCCCTACCGTTGCCCGCGGCGACGGGCCCCTGGGCCGAGGCTCCTTACAGTACTTCGTGGATGCATCCTTGGACGAGCACTACTTCACCTTGGTGAGCTCGCCCGAGCACCACCGGGCGCTGCGCCGTATCGCCACTTTCGACCTCGTCGCCAACAATGCCGACCGCAAGGGCGGCCATTGCCTGCTCGACCAGGATGGGCACATCTGGGCCATCGACAACGGCCTTTGTTTCCACGTGCAGCCAAAGCTGCGCACGGTTATCTGGGACTTTGCCGGCGAGAGGGTCGACGACGACCTGTTGGACTCGCTGGGGCCCCTGGCCGGGGGCACGGTGCCCGCGGCCCTGGAGGGCCTGCTGGGCGCAGATGAAATAGGGGCGCTCGTGGCGCGCGCCGTCTCCTTGCGGCGCCGAAGGCGCTACCCGGGACCGGCGAGCGAGTTCCCCTACCCCTGGCCGCTCATATAACCGGGGCCCGGCTAGAGCTCGGTGGCCAGTATCGTGGCTTACCGCCTCCAGCCATCGGGGCACAGCAAGGGGCGCAGCAAGGCTTCACCCCGGAGAGCGCGAGAGGAGCCGCGTCGAAAGTGGGCAACGAGGACGAGGTCCGATTGGCGGTGCCAGCCATGCCGGAGTTCCTGGGCCTTGCCCGGGTGACCGCGGCGGGGCTTGCCAGCCGTCTCGGGTTCACTTACGACCAGGTGGAAGACCTGCGCCTGGCCATAGACGAGATCTGTTTCGGGATGACGGGCAGCAAGGGCAGGGAAGGGATCCTGGAGCTTCGTTTCCTTTTGGGCCCCGACGTGCTCACGGTGGAAGGGGAGGGCCATTTCACGCTCCCCGGCCCGGTGCGGCTCTCCGAGCTGTCCGAGGTGATCCTGGCGGCGTTGGTGGACGACCATGCGATGGGCGACGGAGCCGGCGGGCCGCGCTTCCGGCTGGTGAAGCGCCGCCGCCCCGCCGAGGGTGGCGCCCGGGGCGGGGCACCGGGGGAACACCCGTGAGCCTGGAGCCCAAGAGGCGCCAAGAGCTGAGGGAGCAGTTCGTCGCCTACGCCCACGACCGCGACCCCGGGCTCCGGGAGCAGTTGGTGGCGGCCCACTTGGGGCTTGCGGAATACCTCGCTCGCCGTTTCGCCAACCGCGGCGAAGCACTGGACGACCTGGTCCAAGTGGCCTCGCTCGGGCTCATAAAGGCAGTGGACCGTTTCGACCCCGAGCGCGGCGTCGAGTTCTCCACCTACGCCACCCACACGATAGTTGGTGAGCTGAAACGTCACTTCCGGGACAAGGGCTGGGCGATCAGGGCACCGAGGAGGATGCAGGAGCTTTATTTGCGGCTCGGCAAGGTGGTCGCGACGCTCGGCCAGGAGCTCGGGCGGTCTCCTACGATCCCCGAACTGGCGGCAGAGGTCAAGGTTTCTGAAGAAGAAGTGCTGGAGGCCCTGGAGGCGGGGCAGGCCTACCGGTCGGCCTCGCTGGATGCCCCGACGGGCAACGAAGAAGGCGAGACACTGGCGACACGCATCGGGGAAGACGACCCTTCCCTGGAGGGTGCTGAGAGCCGGGCGACCCTGTCCCCCCTGCTCGCCCAGTTGCCCCCCCGGGAGCGCCTCATCTTGCACCTGCGGTTCTTCCAAGGCCTGACGCAGTCGGAGATCGCGACCAGCCTCGGCATCTCCCAGATGCACGTTTCCCGCCTCCTGGCCCGCAGCCTCGCCCAGCTACGTTCGGCCGCCGACGCCCCGGCTCACTGAACGTGCGCTGTCC
>JBOGGK010000469.1:0-9162 GCA_050744045.1 Acidimicrobiales bacterium
GCGCGGTGGTGGCCGGCGCGGTGGTGGCCGGCGCGGTGGTGGCCGGCGCGGTGGTGGCCGGTGATGGCGCGCTGGCCGCCGTCGCCTTGAACCTGGTCAGGGTCGTGGAGGTCGTGACGGGCGGCCCTGTCGTCGTGGTAGCCACGCTCGTGCTTGTAGTGGCCGGCACCGCGCTGGTGCTCGTAGTGGCAGGCAGCGTCGTGCTTGTAGTGGCAGGCGGCGTCGTGCTTGTAGTGGCCGGCACCGCGGTGCTGCTTGTAGTCGCGGCCGCCGTCGTGCTGGTAGCAGGCGCCACGGTCGTACTCGTGGTCGGCGCCACGGTTGTGCCGGTGGTCGCAGGCGCCACGGTCGTGCCGGTGGTCGCAGGCGGTGACGCAGTAGCGGCGCTCGGCGTCTCCTGCGGCACTGTCGGGGCGCTTATCCCGGTACCGGCGGCCAGCGGCACCGGGCCGCTGGGCCCGCTGGTGACAGCCCCGGCGCTCAGGGGTGTCCCCGTCGCCTCGAATAAGGCGCCCACTGACCCCGCCCCGTTCCCATCCGGGGCTACGGCACCGCTGGCGTCGGTGTCCGACGCCACCATGAAGTCGTTATCGGGGACGGTGTAGCTGGTCCCCGGCGTGTTGCCGGCCTGGGCTTCGCCCCAAGACATGGCCGCCCCGAAGTAGAGCTCGCCCGGAGAGGAGGCGTCGAGGGCGGGGAAGGGGTGCTGGGCGTCGCCTTCAGCGGCCAGGGACCACGACGCCCTGGGGCCGGCCGAGAACTCTTCTTCGGCCAGGTCGGCGTTCTCGACCACCCCGTTCCAGGCCACGGTGAGATCGAACGAACCGGCAGAGGTGACCGTCCCGTACCAGATCTGGAGGGTCTGGCCGTCGGCGCCGTCGAAGAAGGGGGCGCCGGCCGGTGACCACTGGGAGACGCCGCCACCGGTAACCGACGTCACGCTGTCGGCCCAGGTGTCGTTTACGACTGCGAGCACTTCGAGGTCGCCGGGGTTGACCGCGCTCACGGCCAGCGGGTACGAGCTGGCGTCCATGTAGCCGGTCTTGGTGACGGCGGGCCCGGCGGCGCCAATGATAGGCGTGGCGGCGCCGGCGACGTCCGCAGCGAGCAGGGCATTTGCTGTTGAACTACGCGCAAAACCACCAAATCGTACATTCGAACCAAATGGTGAAAGGCGGCCGTGTTCGTTGCCGACGGCACTATTAACGATAAGTGAATTACCTGTCCCTGCTACCGCCCCGACGAGGGAGATTACGACGGCGCTGCTGGTGACGACCGGCCGCCAGGCGCCATTTTTCACGGCCGGTGGCCGAGGTCTCGTGTGCAGCGGCGTATGTGCCCTGGTGTGCAGCGGCGCGTGCGCTTTCATGTGCCTAGGTCGCCGAGGCTTCATGTGCCGTGGTGTCCCAATTGGGCAGTTGTTACCGGAGTCAGGGAATTGCATTCAGCCGAATGTAGTCGCCGACGACCGACATTTCCAACGTCCGAATTTTTGCCCAGCAATTGCAGGCATTACTTCTTATCGTGGCCGAGCGTGCACTGCTGTCCCTCGGTGCGGGCGTCGGCCGGCAAGGGTGCGAAGCGCCCCAAATGGGACCGAGCGGCGCGGGGCGCCGGACGAGCCTCGTCGCCGGGGGGTCGGTCGGCGCTGCGACCGGCGGCCGCGGAGGGACGACCCTCGCGGCCGGGGGCGGGGCCCTCTAGCTCAGAGGCTGGCGGGGCGCAGGGGTGTGGGCGCCGCGCCCACCATCACCCGCGTGGGCAGCGGTGCCTTGGCGGAGACCCGAGCGACGGTGGCAGGCAGCGCCCGGAAGCGGCTCGTGTAGGGGGCGGCCAGGACCCCGAGCCATAGCCAGAGCAGCGTGTTGGGGAGGGCCTGGCTGAACGGGGCCAAGTCGGCCACGACGAGGAAAAATAACAGTAAGGCGAGGCCGCCCTTGCGCCACACGGCGAGCTCGGCGTCTCTCGGGTCCGCATAAGGGTCGCTCCCGTCCGGTAACCGGCGGGCCCAGAGCCCCCGGCGCACCGCGCCTAAGAAACCGAGGAGCCAAAGCGCCAACCCGGGCACGCCGAGTTCGGCGGCGTGGGACAGGAAGACGTTGTGCACCTCAATGCCGACCCCGGTGATCGGGTAACCCGGTTGCTGGACCATGTAATTGGACGAGACGTTGACGAAGTTCTCCCAGCCCACGCCGGTCAACGGCTTCTCCTGGATGATCCGGAGCGCCGCCAGGTCGGTGTTCTGCCGGTCCCAAACCGGCGACTGGCTTTCGGTCCGCCCGACCGCGCGGGAACGTAGGTGAGGTGCGAGCGCCAAGGTAGCAGTCAGAGAAACGGCACCCACGAGCAGGAGGGGCACGAGCATGCGCCGCGTCCGCCGGGCCATGAGCATCACGCCGACAATGGCGATGAAACCGCCGAGCCACACGCTCCTGGTCAAGGTGAAGAACAAGGTCACGACGTCGAGCACCATCGTCGCGTAGCACACCCACCGCTTCCACCCCGAGGACCAGTAGTGCAACCCGATGGCCGCCGCTACCGCTCCGGTGAAGGTGCAAAAGCCGTCACCCGTGGACTCGAGGATCGGGCCGCGGGCCCTGCCGAACTGGATGCCGACGTTGGGGTCGGCGATGTAGCGAGGGAATATGAAACGGTAGAGGTGCGCCCCCTCCATGAGCCCGGTCCAACCGAGGTAAAGGCCGATCCCGATGAGGCCCACGAGGAGGATCTTGCGCTGCCTGGGTGCGCCGAAGAACAGTGGGGCGAGGCAGAAAACGAGGAACGGATCTATGCCGAACCGGTCGAGGTAGGCGAAAAAGCCCAGGTGGCCGACGAGCGTGCCGGCCAGGATGCCCGATACCGCGCACCAGGTTGCCGCGCCGAGCAGCGCGACGTGGAGCGGGCGCAAGACCAACTTCCGCCGGCTCACCCGGCGGGCACCCTTTAGGGCCAGGGCCACCAGGGCCACGATGAACGCCACCCGGTCCAAGGGGATAGGGATCCCCATGAGCCCCCAGTTGCCCGAGAAAAGCTGGAGGACCAAGGCCGCCACGAGGATCACCGAGACGTCTATGCGGCTGACGAGGTAGCAGGCCGCCACCACTACCAAGCCCAGGGCCAATAGCTCGGCGACGTTGGCCGGATTGGGGTGCGCTGCCAGTTGGGTCAGGAAATGCAGGCGGTGCACCGGTCAAACCCGGGGTGCTCGGCGGGGGATGGGGTGGCCCACAGGGCTAGTCGGGGTAGGCGTCGAGGCGGCGGCGCCCCCGCCGGGAATCGGCCCACGACACGGCGGCCAAGCCGAAGACCAGGCCCCCGACGACACCGCCCAGGACACCCACCTCCATGTAAGGCGCCCGGTTGCTGCCTGTAGGCACCGCCGTCCCGACCCGTTGGATCATCTCCTCGTCGGCTTGCAGGGGAGGTAGGTCGGAGTTGTAGGTGTTCATGTAGGCGTTGGCTTGCATCTTGGCCACGTCGGCCTCGGTCTGGGCGGTGGCGATCTCTCGCTCGAGGGCCGCCTCCGTGGCCTGCTGCACCGGCGTGATACCCGGCTGCGTGGCGACCTTGCCCATCAGCGAGTTGAGCTGATTTTGGTAGACGCTGGCTCGGGCTGTCGCCGTCTCGTAGAGGGTGTCGGCCTTGGAGTAAGCCGAGATGACCGGCTTCAGTTGGGCATGTGTGTCGTTGGTGGCCTTCACGACGACTGAGCGGAGGGCGTCGGCAGCGGCGTTCGCGAGGACTAGCGCGTCGGCTTTGTTGGAAGCGCTGCCGTCCACGTCGATCACCGAGGAATTGGGTACCGGGCTAGCGCTGAACTTGCCCGGCAGGCTTGTCCCGAGGTCGGCCTTGACGAGCGCCTTCACCCTGCTCGTAGTCGCCAGGCGGGCGTAGTCGCTCGCCAGCCCGTCGACGGCGGCGGCCAGCCCGGGGACCATGTCCTCGGCCAAGCCGGCGGTACGCCCGACCATCAGCTTGGCCTGCGCGGTGTAGGTTACCGGCTGGGCGTAGGCGATGACGGCGCCGATCACGAGGCCGAGCAAGGCGCATACGGCGACAACGACGGGGTGGCGCAGAGCCGAACGGCCTATCGACTGGAAGCCTGGTTCCTCGACGGCATAAGGGCCCAGGCCCAGGCTGCCCGCCCCGTCTGCATATGGCGAGACGCGCGGCCCGAGCTTACCTGCGGGGTATGTCGGCTCCTCTACGTAGCCCTCAGCCGAGGATTTCGTAAACCGCGAGCTCGCGGCCTGCCCGAGCCCCGTCACCCCCCCACCATCGTGGTACTCGATCGTCGATGACAATGGCCCTCCTAACTCTGGTTCTCCCCCGGAGCGGGACCTTCTGGCGCGCTCAATCAAACGCCCGAAAACCAACACGCACCAATGTCCTACCCCGATCAGGGCCGCCGAAACGTGGCGAAGCCAAAGGAAAACTATCATTTGGCGACGCTCTCGGTAGCCGGTACCATCACCGTCGTGGCGACCGATCCCCCTGCTTCGCCGCCCAGCTGGCCGGGGCCTCACCTTGAGTTGGAGGACGAGGTCGACGACGACCCGACAGGGCCGATGCCTGCGGCCGTGCCCTCCAAGGTGCCCGGGAGCGCCGCCCCATCTGTACGCCGGGCGAGCGCGCTGGCCGTGCCGACACCCCTGGCGTTGAAGCCCAAAGTCGTGCCGCCGGTGCGCAAGTCGACCCTGGCGGTGGCGGGCGGCAAGCTGCCGAAGACGGGTTGGGAGGTCCGCCGCAATGCTGGCGGCACTGGGGGCGCGACAGCTCGCGCCAACGGTGCCGGCGTCGGCCCCGCCAAGGCCCGCGCCAGCGGTGCCGGCGCGAGAGCACGGGGGACTCCGTCGAACACAGCCGGCGTTCGCCGGGCGACGGCCCGTGCCAACGGCGATGGCGGGGGAGGAGCAGGGCCGCCTCCGAAGGTAGCCGGGAGGCGGGCGGCCAGGGCCGCCGGGGCGGTCAAGCAAGCCAGGGCAGCCAGGCAAGCCAGGGCAGCCAAGGAAGGGGGAGCCAAGGAAGGGGGAGCCAAGGAAAGAGGGGCAGACAAGGCTCGGGGCGCCGGCGCCGGCAGCGGTGCCGGCAGCAGCGGCACCAGCCTCGTCACCGGCACCAACGCCAACGGCACCAGCGGGACCGGCAGCGGCGGGACGGGCACCATCAGCACGGGCACCATCAGCACCGGCACCAGCCGCGCTAGGGGCAGCAGCGGCATCAGCGTTGTCAGCGTCGCCGACGGCACAGGTGACGCCAACGGCACCAGCGGCTCTAACGGCACCGGCTCTAACGGCACCATAGGCGCCAATGGCGCCGGCGGTACTGGCGGGGCCGGCGAGGGCGAGGCGAGGGCGTCGGGCGTGAAGACCATCCTGCGGGGCTTCACCTGGGTCACCGGGTCGCAGTTGCTGACAGCAGCGGGCAACCTCGTCCTGACCCCTTTCGTGATACACGGCCTCGGCGTGCAGCGGTACGGGCTCTTCGCGCTGGCGGGGACGGTGACGATGTTCATGAGCGCCTTCAACGGCGGCCTGGGGGCCACCGCCAACCGCTACTTCCCTGTCTATGCCGGCACCGACGACAGGGTCTCCACCACCAAGCTGCTCGTCACCTTCCTTTGCCTCGTGGGAGTGGGCGGGGCCCTGCTCAGCTTGGCCGACTGGGTGGTCTCGCCCTACATCGTGGACGAGCTCTCGATGAGCCCTGGCTTGAGGCCGGGTGCGCTTTTCCTCTTCCGCGCCCTCGGCGTCCTCATCATGTTCGCGTTGGCCCACGTGGTCGTCCAGGGCGTCGTCATCGCCCGCCAGCGCTTCGACCGGGTGATGCAAGCGGGCCTGCTCTGCTATGCGCTCTGGGTCGCCGGCCTGGTGCTGGTGGTGAAGGACCATTACGGCTTGCGGGGGGTGGCCGTGATCTACGTCGTCCAGCAGGCTGCCACCGTTGCCGTGATCACCCCGACCGCCATGCGCTACCTCACCCGGCGGGGTTTTTCGTTGCTCAAGTGGCAAGAGCTGCGGGAGATCCTCGGCTTCTCGGCCCGGGTCCAGGTCGCCGGGGTGGCCCGTCTCGTGAACACCGAGGTCGATACGCTCATGGTCGGGACCGCCCTGTCGGTGCACACGTTGGGCATCTACAACGCCGGCGCCAACTTTGCCCAGCAGCTGGCGAAGGTCATGAGCAATGTTGTGGCGCCCACCGGGGTCCACCTGGGCAACACCTTCGGCAGGGAGGGCGCGGAAAGGGCCTTCCACAACTTCTTGCGGATGCAACGCCACTGGGCGGTGGGGGTAACCGGTTGGGCGGCGGTGGGCATGGCGGCAGCCTATTTCGGGGTCTCGGCCTGGCTCGGCCCGAGCTTCCACTTGGGCGGCTGGGTGGCAGTAATAGCCCTGGCCGGGGTGCTGCCAACCCTGCTCGTGGCCGTGGCTTCCACTTATGTCAACGTGATGCGCCAGTCTCGCATCGAGATGCGCTACGGGCTCGTCATGATGGCGGTCAACCTGGCCGTGACCGTCCCTCTGGCCTTCGTGGGCCCTCTCGAAGTGGTGGCCGGCATGGGCGTCGCTCAACTGGCGAGCGCCGTCTACCTGTTGGCGGCCATGCGCCGGCGCATCCGCCGGGACGTCCCCAACTTCTTCCGACAGATGCCGCTTTTCCGGGCGGCGGCGGCGGCCCTCGTAACGGTCGGCCTGGAGTTCGCGATACGGCCCTACGTGGGCCGGGGGCCGCTCGGGCTGCTGGCGTGCACGCCGCCGGCCATCGCCGGGCTCGCCCTTTACGGCTTGGCCGTGGCCGGGCCCGGCCGGGTGTTGAGCTTGGCCACCTCTGTCGTGCGCGACCGGCGCCTCCCTCAGCTGGTATGAACCCGGGGCCGTTATGAACCCGGGGCAGTTATGAAGTTGTCGGTGGTGAGCCCGCACGTGCCGGAGCGGGAGGGGACTGCCGCCGGGAAAGTCCTCATGGCTTGGTGCGAGGGGGCGCGCTCGTTGGGCCACGAAGTCGAGCTGTGGTGCTGGGACCGCCCCGTCTACCCGCCCAAGGGCGAGATCCCTCCCTGGTGCCGTTACGAACCGTTCGAGACCGTGACAGGTGCCATGTGGCGCGAGCACGCCCGGTCGGTGCTCCGGCCCCGCTGGGGCCTGGCCCGGGCTGGTTGGGAGCCGGCCGACGGGGCGGTGGCCGTGGCCGACGACCCGTCTTCCTACCCGGCGGTGGCCCACCTCGACAGCCCGGTCGTGACCTTCTACTGCCGTTCGGCGGCCGATGCCCTCGCCGTGCGCCAGCCCCGGCCCTCGACCGTCCAGCTCGAGCGGTCCGAGCGCAGGGCGAGCCGGGGGGCCTCCCTTAGCCTCGTCTACTCGCCTCGGGTGGGCCGCGCCCTTCCCGGGCGCAAACGGTACGTCCCGGTCGCCTACCCCGTGCCCGCGGCGGCGCTCGAGCCCGTCGACGAGCCCGTGGCCATGATGATGGCCGACTGGCTGTGGCCGCCAAACCGGTTCGCCTTGGCGCGCCTGATGAAAGCCTGGCCCGAAGTCCGTGCTTCCGTGCCGGCGGCCCAGCTGCTGCTGGCCGGCCGCAACCTCCCCCGGGGCCTCGGAGAACTGGCCGGCGTCAAGGCGCTCGGCGAGGTGGCTTCGAGCGTGGACGTCCTGTCCCAAGCGTCGGTGCTCGCCTTCCCGTGCCCCAATTCGAGCGGCCCGAAGGTAAAAGTCCTCGAAGCCCTCTCTCACGGGTTGCCCGTCGTCACCACTCCGGCCGGCGTGGAAGGCCTCCGCCTGGGCAGTGGCGACGGGGCGGTCGTCGGGGAGTTGGGCGATTTCGCCGCCAACCTGGCCGCATTGCTCAAAGACCCCGAGCAGCGGGCGGCCCTCGGCAAGGCGGGCCGAGCGGCTATCGAGGTCGGCCATTCCCCCCTGGTCTCGGCCCGGGCCTTACTGGATGCGATCTCCGAAGTCGGCCCAGGAGCCCCGGGGAATCGCTGGCTGCCGGGGCTCAGCAGCCGCCGGGGCTCAGCAGGCGGGTAGCGCCAGGGCTCAGTAGGCGCCGTGGCGGCGCATGGCGCTGCCCGGCGTGTGCCAGAGGATCTTCAGGTCCCACCAGAGCGACCAGGAAGCCACGTAGGCGTAGTCGAGCTGGCGGAGCTCCTCGAAGGGCAGGTCGTTGCGGCCCGATACCTGCCAAAGCCCGGTCATCCCCGGGCGCACCTCGAACCGGCGCGCCGCCCAGCCGTCGATGGCGGCCGACTCGTCGGGGATGAAGGGCCGGGGCCCAACGAGGGACATGTGGCCGGCCAGGACGTTGAGCAACTGCGGCAGCTCGTCGAGGCTCGCCCGGCGCAGGAACCGTCCCACCGGCGTGACCCGGGGGTCCTTGTGCAACTTGAACAGCGGCCCGTCCACGTCGTTCAGCGCCCGCAGCCCGCCCTTCACGCCGTCGGCACCGGCTTGCATGGTCCGGAACTTCAAGATCTTAAACTTGGCCCCCCGGTAGCCCACCCGGTCCTGGCGGAACAGCACCGGCCCCTGCGAGGTGGCCTTCACCGCCGCCGCCACCGCAGCCATGACAGGCAGGAGGGCCAGCAAACCCACGGTGCTGCCGGCGATGTCCATGGCGCGCTTGAGCGCCCGGCTCACGAAGTCCAAGCGGGCGGGTGCCACGTCCATGACCGTGAGGCCATGGATCTCCTCCAGCTGGGACTGCCAGGTCACGAGCTCGAACAACCGGGGCACCACGCTTATGCGGACCTGAGGCGGCAGCGAGCGCAGCACCTGGGTGGTCCACGTCGGCGACGTGTGGGAGAAGGCGACGATCACCCGGTCCACGCCGAGCTCGGCGCACAGGCGAGGCAAGTCGATGGCCTGGCCCAGGTAGTTGGGCCATCCGTGGCCGGCCGTAGGGAAAGGGTCGTCGTCGACGAAGCCGAGCAGGCGCACGTCGCTGCACCGGCTGAGCCGTCTCGCCAGCGACGCGGCCACGGAACCGGACCCGAGGATCACCACTCGGGAGAGGTAATTGGCGCGGCGGTGGGCGGCCAAGGACAGCGCCGCCCGCCCCGCGGGAGCGCAAAAAGCGGCTGGGGCGCTCATGAAAACCACCTCTACCCAGCCGATCTTGGCGCCGCCGACGAAACGGTGGGTGACCGCCGACGCCACCATGGCC
>JBOGGK010000470.1:0-17688 GCA_050744045.1 Acidimicrobiales bacterium
TCGAGGGAACGGCTCACCTGGTCGATGGCGTCGAAGAGAGGCTCTTTGTCCTCTTGGAGGTCCCGGTTGTAGGAGAAAGGCAAACCTTTCAACGTGGCCAAAAACCCGCTGAGATGGCCGATGAGGCGGCCGGCCTTGCCCCGGGCCAGCTCGGCGATGTCAGCGTTCTTCTTCTGCGGCAGCATGGAACTGCCGGTGGCGTAGGCGTCGTCGAGATGGAGGAAGCCGAACTCCCGCGACGACCACAGCACAATTTCCTCCCCCAACCTGGAGAGGTGAGTGGCCAAGAGCGCCAGGTCGAACAGGGCCTCGGCGACGAAGTCCCGGTCCGAGACGGCGTCGAGCGAGTTCTCGAAACGGTCCGAGAAGCCCAGCTCGCGGGCGGCCCAATCGGGGTCGAGGGGCAGCGACGAGCCCGCCAGGGCTCCCGCCCCGAGCGGTGACACGTCCATCCGGCGGCGGGTGGCGGCCAAGCGGTCGACGTCGCGCGACAGCGCCCACCCATGGGCCAACAGGTGGTGGGCGAGGAGCACGGGCTGGGCCCGCTGCAGGTGGGTGTACCCGGGCATGTAGGCATCGCCTACGTCTTGTGCCCGGTTGAGCAGCACCTCCTGCAGCTCGATCGTGGCCTTGGCGGCTTCGCACAGCGCCCGCTTGGTGAACAGCCGCATGTCGGTCGCCACCTGGTCGTTGCGGCTCCGCCCCGTGTGGAGGCGGGCGCCGGCTTCGCCGGCGATCTCGGTGACGCGCCGCTCAACCGCGGTGTGGATGTCCTCGTCACTGGCGCAGAAAGCGAAGGTGCCCTTGGCGATCTCTTGTTCGACCTGGGACAAGGCCGCCAGCAAGGCCTCGGCCTCCTCGCCGGAGAGGAGCCCCCCGCGCTCCAGTCCGAGCACATGGACGCGGCTGCAGGCAATGTCGTCGGGGGCCAGGCGGCGGTCGGAAGAAAGGCTCTCGGTGAAAGCTACAAGCACCTCGGACCGGATGGCCTCGCCGAAGCGCCCCTGCCAGAGCGTCATCGGCGGTCACACTACCCCCCGGTGCGGCACACTCGGTTGGCCCGCCCTCCCGGGCCCATGGTGCCCACGCTGGGCACCTGGCGTCGGAGCGGTGCAGCCGTCGACGCTGGAGCTCACCGGGTTACGGCCTGGCCCTGCTTGCGCGCCCAAGTCTCGATGCCGAGCCCGAAGATGCGCACAAACCCCTCGGCGTCGGAGTGGCGGAAACGGTCTTCGGCGCCATAGGTGGCGAGGCCGTGGTCGTAGAGGGCGACGGGGCTGCGCCGGCCGGCGACGAAGCAGGCACCCACCCCCGCCCCGGCCGAGCCGTCGCCGCGGCGGGGGCCGGGTTCGCAGCGCAAGCGCACCTCTCCGCTCACGCAGCGCTGGGTCTCGGCCATGAAGGAGTCGAGGGCCGCCTTCAACGGCGAGTACCACAGGCCGTCGTACACCAGTTCCGCCCAGCGGGGCTCCAGGCGGGCCTTTTCGTGGGCGACGTCGCGCTCCAAGGTCAGGCCCTCGAGGTCAGCGTGAGCCATGAGGAGGGCGAGCGCGCCCGGGCACTCGTACACCTCGCGGCTTTTGATGCCGACCCGGCGGTTCTCCACCATGTCCACCCGGCCCCAGCCGAACGGCCCGATGAGCGCGTCCAGCTCCGCCACCATCTGGCCGGTGGTCATGGGCTTGCCATCGAGGGAGACCGGCAGGCCCTGGTCGAAGCCGACCACGAGCTCGAGGGGCTCCTCGCCGGCACGGGCACCAGCCGCGCCGGGCGGCGGCGCAGTCAGTTCGTACACCTCGGCGGGCGGCGTCGTCCAGGGGTCCTCCAGGATCCCGCATTCCACCGTGCGCCCCCACAGGTTTTGGTCCACCGAATAAGGGCTCGCCTTGGTGGCGCCGACGGGTATGCCGCAGCGTCGGGCGTACTCGATCGAATCCTCCCGGGTGAACCCCCAGACCCGGACCGGCGCGATCACCTCGAGCTCGGGCGCCAGTGCCCGGCTGGAGACCTCGAAGCGCACCTGGTCGTTGCCCTTGCCAGTGCAGCCGTGGGCGATGGCGGCAGCGCCGTAGTGGCGGGCTGCGTTGACCAGGTGCTTGGCGATCACGGGGCGCGAAAGCGAGCTGATCAGGGGGTACTTGCCCTCGTAGAGCGCGTTCGCCCGGATGGCGGGCCCGACGAAATCGCGGGCGAACTCCTCCCGGGCGTCGACCACCACTACCTCGACGGCGCCGGCGGCCATGGCGCGCGATCGCAGGGCGTCCCAATCGCCGCCCTGGCCGAGGTCGACGGCCAAGGCTATGACCTCGGCATCCATCTCCTCGGTCATCCAGCGGACGGCCACTGACGTGTCCAACCCGCCGCTATAGGCGAGTACAACCTTTTTGGCCATGAGCCCTCCTCGGTCGTCTGGGTGGGTTCAAACTCTACGAGCGGGCAGCCGCCAACTCTTTCCGGCCTGTTCCCGGGGCACCGTTAGCGGGCCTCGCCCCGGTGCTGGCCGGCCACGGCGGTGAGCTTGGCGGCCAGGGCGGTGAGCTTGCCGGCCAGGGCGGCCCCGCTCACCTCGGCGGCGGCCACCACCAGCACGGTGTCGTCGCCCGCCACCGTGCCCAACACCTCGGGCAACCCCGCCCGGTCCAAGGCCGAAGCCACGACGTGGGCGCAGCCGGGGGGGGTGCGGACGATGGCGAGGTTACCCGAGCTGTTCACCTCGGCCACCCATTCCCCCATGACCCGGCGCAGGTGGAGCTCGGGAGCGGGGCGGGCGGCGGGGCCTTCGGGCAGGGCGTACACGAGGGCGCCCCCGGTCCTGCGGACTTTGACCGCGCCCAGCTCCTCCAGGTCCCTGGACACCGTCACCTGGGTCGCCTCAACCCCCTGCTCGGCCAGAAGCTGGACGAGCTCGCCCTGGCTCGTGACGGCCTCCCGTTCCAGGATCTGGCTGACTCGGTGCTGGCGCTGGGTCTTGGTCAGCTTCACGGCCGGAACATCCAAAGCAAAAGACCCCGCATGGCCCGGAGGCGGTTCGCCGCTTGCTCCCAGACCAGGCTATGGGGGCCGTCGATGACCTCGTCTGTCACCTCTTGGCCTCGGCGGGCGGGGAGGCAGTGGAGGAAAGCAGCGTGCGCCGCGGCCTTGGCCATGAGCTGGCCTCCCACCTGGTATGGGCGGAAGGCGTCGAGCCGCTCCAGGGACTCCGGCTCCTGGCCCATGGAGACCCAGACGTCCGTGGAGACGGCGTCGGCACCCTCGACCGCCTCGGCCGGCACCGCCGTCTGGGCCAGGTTGCCACCCAAGGCCGCCACCGCGTCCATGGTTACTTCGTCGAGCTGGTGGCCGGGCGGGGCGGCGACCACCAGGTCGACGCCGGTCATCGCGCAGGCGAGGGCCAGGCTGCGGGCGACGTTGTTGCCGTCCCCCACCCAGGCCAGCCGGCGGCCCTTCAGCTCGCCGCCCCAATGGGCGCGCAGGGTCAGCAGGTCGGCGATGGCCTGGAGGGGGTGGGAGCGGTCGGAGAGCAGGTTCACCACTGGCACCGGGGAAACCGAGGCCATGCGCTCCAAGACGTGGTGGTCAAGCACCCGGGCACCGATGGCGCAGTGGTACTGGGCGAGCGCCCGGGCCACGTCCTCGGCGCTCTCACGCTCGTCTATGCCGACCTCTCCCCCCTTTATCGTGACCGGGTGGCCGCCCAGCTGGAACACGGCCAGCTCAGAGGAGCTCCGGGTACGCGCCGACGGCTTCTGGAAAACGAGGGCTACTCCCCGCCCCGCCAGCACGTGGGGGGGGTAGTCGTCCCGGGCCAGGTCGAGGACGGCAGCGAGCGCCGAAGAGCCGAGGTCGTCGACGTCGAGGAGGTGAAAGGTCACGGCCGCCCCTCCAAGGCCGGCCGCCCCTCCAAGGCGGGCCGCCCCTCCAAGGCGGCGGCCAGGATGCCGACCGCCTCGTCCACTTCTTGCTCGCTCACGAGCAGGGAGGGCGCCAGCCGCAGCGCCGTCGGCGTGACGGCGCCCAGGACCAAGCCGCGCCGCAGGCACTCGGAGGCGACGTCGCCGGCACCAGCATGGACCAGCTCGGCCGCGAGCAGCAGGCCCAGCCCCCGTACGGTCCGGACCTGCGCCAAAGCGGCCAACTTTTTCCCCAGATAGTCCCCCCTGGCGATCGCCAGGGCGGGGACGTCCTCTGCCTCCATGACGGCCAGGGTGGCCCGGGCCGCCGATGCCGCCAGGGGCTGGCCGCCGAAGGTCGACGCGTGGTCGCCCGGGCGGAAGGCGCCCGCCACCTCCGAGCGGGCCCAGCAGGCGCCGATGGGCACGCCGTTACCGAGGGCCTTGGCCACCGTGACGACGTCGGGCGCCACGGTGTAGTGCTGGAAGCCGAACCAGCGGCCGGTACGGCCGAGGCCGGCCTGGACCTCGTCGACCATGAAAAGGGCGTCACGTTCGTCGCAGATCCGGCGCACGCCCTGGAAGTAGTCCTCCCCTGCGGGCCAGATCCCGCTTTCTCCCTGCACAGGCTCCAGCAGCACGGCCGCCACGTCGGGAGTGACGGCGCGGGCGAGGGCGTCCAGGTCCTGCCAGGCGACGTGGCGGAAGCCCTCGGGCAGGGGCTGGAACGCCTCGTGCTTGGCCGGCTGGCCGGTGGCGTGGAGCGTGGCCAGCGTGCGGCCGTGGAAGGACCCGTAAGCGCTCACGACCACGTGGCGTCCGGGGCCAGCCCATTTGCGGGCCAATTTGATGGCGCATTCGTTGGCCTCGGCCCCGCTGTTGGCGAAAAAGACCTTGCCTCCCCCGCCCACCAGCCGGTCGATCGTGGCCGCGACCTCCTCGCCCGGCCCGGTGCGGAACAGGTTGGAGGTGTGCAGCAGGGTCCGGGACGCCTGGCAGAGCGCCTCGGCAACGACGGGGTGGCAATGCCCGAGCGAGGTGACCGCCAGCCCGGAAAGGAAATCGAGGTACCGGCGCCCCTCGTCGTCCCACAGGTACGAACCCTCGCCACGGACGAAAGTGACGGGGGCAGGCCCATAGGTGGGCATCAGGTAGCTCATGCGACCACCATCGTCCCCACCCCGCTCCGGGTGAAGATCTCGAGCAGGAGGGCGTGGGGGGCGCGCCCGTCGAGGACGTGGGCCTGTACCACTCCCCCTGCTACCGCAGCCATGGCTGCCCGGGCTTTGGGCACCATGCCGCCGGTCACGGCGCCAGACCCGAGGAGCCCCTCCAGTTCGCCGCGGTTCATCTGGCTTACCAGGCTGCCCGCTTCGGCGGGGTGGGCACGGATGCCCTCGACGTCGGTCAGGAACACGAGCTTTTCCGCCCGGAGCGCCTCGGCGATGGCGGCGGCGGCGGTGTCGGCGTTGATGTTGTAGGACTGGCCGCGGTCGTCGGAGCCGATGGTGGCGATCACCGGCACCAGGCCCTCGCTCAAGAGCCGGCGCAGCAGTTCGGGGTTGACCCTCGCGACGTCGCCCACGAAACCGAGGGCCGGGTCCCGGAGGGAGGCCTGGATCACGCCGGCGTCCTCTCCCGAAACCCCGACGGCGAGCGGGCCGTGCACGTTTATGGCCGCCACGATGTCCCGGTTGACCTTGCCCACGAGCACCATCCGGGCGATGTCCAGGGTCTCGGCGTCGGTTACCCGCAGCCCGTCGCGGAACTCGGGCTTCTTGCCCAGGCGGGCCATGAGCTGGCCGATCTGGGGGCCGCCGCCGTGGACGACAACGGGGCGCATCCCGACCGAGCGCATGAGCACGACGTCGGTGGCGAAATCGGCCAGAGCTGAGGGGGCCGGGGCGGGGGTGGCGGCCGGGGCGCGCGTGGCGGCGATGGCGTTCCCCCCGTACTTGATGACGACGACCTTGTCCCAAAAGCGTCGGATATAGGGCAGGGCCTCCACCAGGATCTCTGCTTTGGCAGCAGCACCCAGCTCCACGGGCTGGGGCGTGGGCTCGGCGAGCATACAGCGACTAACCATACACAAGCGAGGATAAACATTCAACGCAGCGGTGGGCGCCGGCGGCTCCCGGGCGACTCGGGTGAACTAAGGGCGACCTGGCAGCCCTAACTTCACCCAAATCGGGCTGGCGGGCCCGGCCCGGGAAGCCCGGCCCGTGCGGCTACGGCACCACCCCGGCGACCGGCAACCCGGTCGGCTCGGGCCACCCCAGCACGGCGTTGGCGCACTGGACGGCCTGGCCGGAGGCGCCCTTCACCAGGTTGTCGAGGGCGCAGATCGACACCACCCAGCCGGTCCGCCGGTCACGGCGGGCCGTGATATGGGCGATATTGGAGCCAAGGGTCGCTTTGGTCGAGGGGCTCCTCTCCGAGACGACGACGAACGCTTCGCCGGCGTAGGCGTCGGCCAGGACCTCCAAGGGGTCGTCCGCCCGCCCGGCAGCGGGACGGGCATAGCAGGTCGCCAGGATGCCCCTGTTCATGGGAGCCAGATGGGGCGTGAAGATCACTTCCGCCCCGACCGCCTGCTCTATTTCGGGCGTGTGCCGGTGAGTGAGGAGGCCGTAGGCGCTGAAGTCCTCGTCAGCGGAACAGAACTGCGTGCCGTCGTTCACCTTCCGGCCCGCCCCCGAGACGCCGCTGGCGGCATCGACCACTATGCCCGAGCGTTCGACCACACCGGCGCGGGCCAACGGCGCCAACGCCAGAGCGGCCGCGGTGACGTAGCAGCCGGGCACCGCCACGAGACGGGCGCCGGCGAGCGCCGAACGGTCGAGCTCTGGCAACCCGAACACCGCACCCCCCAACAACTGCGGGCAGCTGTGCTCCTCGCCGTACCACGCCGGGTACAAAGCGGCGTCTTTCAGGCGGAAGTCGGCGGCCAGGTCCACGACGTGACCGCCTGCCTCGAGCAACTGGGGCACAAGCCGCTGCGAGGCGCCGTGGGGAAGGGCGCAAAAGGTGACCTCGGCCCCGGCGGCAGTCGCCGCCTCCACCGGGCCGTACACCAGGCTGGGGTAAGCCTTGGCCAGAGAAGGGTAGAGGTCCGCCACCGCCCGGCCCTCCTGCGAATGGCCGGCCACCGCCACTACGTCCAGGTAGGGGTGCCCTGCCAGCAAGCGCAACAACTCCGCCCCCGGGTACCCGGAGGCGCCCAAGACGGCGACCTTGTTGTTCTGCGGGTTGTCCAAGCCGGGGGGTACCCCAGGATTATACACTACAACGCATAAGGATTCAGCTCTCCGGAGCGCTAGGGCCGGCGCCTCCGTCAGCGTCCCCCTCCTCGGGGGCCCCCTGAGTAGCCCGATGGGCGTCGAGGGCAGCGAGCGCGGCCGAAACCGCTGCACTCGGAGCACCCTCGCGCCGTTCGGCGTACACCGCCGCGCCCAGGTCGCGGAGCAGGCCGTCCCACTGGTGCTTCGCCTGCGCCTGGTCGATCTTGGCCTTACCCTGGTTGACCCCTTGCTGCGCCTTCGTCAGGGCCTGCTCGGCCTGCTGCTTCACCTTGTCCATCAGGCCCATCTCCGGCCTCCTTCTCGATCGTGCCGCTGAGCAGAACATAGCCCCTCGGCGGCACAACAAGGGCGGTCGGCGGGGACCAGGCGAACGCCGTCGAGGCGCCGGCCCCGGCTCTAGGCCGTGCGCAACACAGCACCGTGGCGGGCCAAGGCGGCGGCGGCCACTTGTACGCGGACATCTGCCACCTCTGCGTCGGTCAGGGTCCGGTCCGGCGCCCGCAGACGCGCCCGGAACCCGAGGCTACGGCGGCCTTCACCGAGCGGCGGCCCCCGCCACACGTCGAAAAGAGCCACCGCCTCGGCGAGCTCGCCGGCCGCTTCGAGGACGGTCTCGGCAAGCCTGCCAGCCGGCACTTCCTCGGCGACGTCGAAGGCCATGTCCAAGTCGGTGGCCGGGTAGCGGCTCACGGCCCGGGCCGCCCGGCCACGCTCTCGCCCTCCGAGCAAGGGGGAGAGGTCGAGCACCATGACAGCCACCCGGCCCGAGAGGCCGTGGCGGGCGGCCACTTCGGGAGCGAGCTCACCGACCAGCCCCACCCGCTCCCCCTCGACCATCACCGCCGCCCGGCGGCCGGGGTGCAGAGCGGCCAAAGCGGAGAGGGAAGGACCGCCCTGGACGCTCTCGCCTGAGGCGGTGCCTGAGGTCGGCGGCGGCGGCAGCGGCTGCAGCGCCTGCGCCTCGAGCCTGAGGCCGTCCGCCAGCACTTCCCATACCCGCACGGCGTAGGAGGCGTCGACCCGAGGGCCTACCGCCACCAGGCCGAGTTGCTCCGCCTCGGCCACATCCTCGATCAGGGGGGAGTCGCCAGGGCGGGGACGGCGGAAGACGCTCCCGATCTCGAACAGGCTGACCGCGCCCGCCTGGCGTTCGACATTGGACCGGGCCGCCCGCAACAAGCCGGGTAGGAGCGAAGTGCGCAGGCGGTCCTGAGCTCGGTCGAGGGGGTTCTCCACCTCCAGCGCTTCAGCCGCTTGGAGGCCGGCTCGGCCCAAGTCGGCAGCGGAGACGAACGTCGATGTCCATGCTTCGTCCGCCCCCACCCCGGCTAGCACCTGACGCGCCCGCCGGCGGCGCCTCTGGTAAGCGTTGAGCCTGGTGACGGCCATAGGACGGGGGGGCATCGCCCGGGCGATGTTGTCGTAGCCGTACAGGCGGGCCACCTCTTCGACCAGGTCCACCTCCCGTGTGCAGTCCGGCCTCCAGGTCGGCACGGTGACCCTGTACTCCCCCTCGGCGCCGGCGCGCGCCTCGAAGCCAAGGGGAGCGATCAGCCCCGCGCACTGCTCGGGGGCGAGCGAGGTGCCGAGCACCAGGTTGACCCGGGCGGCCCTCAGCCTCACCACCCGGTTTTCCGGCATGCGGTTGCGGATGTCGGTGGTCTGGCCCCGGCGCACCTGGGGGCCGAGCAGTTGGGCGAAACGGTCCACGGCCCGCTCAGGGAGCTCGACGTCTACCCCCCTTTCGAAGCGCGTCCTGGCCTCGCTCAACAGGCCCAGGCGCTTGCCCGTGGCGGAAACGGCTCCGGGTAAGAAGTTGGCCACCTCCAGCAGGACCGTCGTGGTGCTGCCGGCGATCTCTGCCGACGCAGCGCCCATGATGCCGGCGATCCCCACCGGCGCACCCTCGCTATCGGCGATCACCAGGTCGTCAGGGGTGAGCCGGCGGGCACTGCCGTCGAGGGTCACGACCCGTTCCCCGGGGGCGGCCCGCCGCACGACCAGGCCCCGCCCGCCGAGCCGGCCGATGTCGTAGGGGTGGTTGGGTTGGCCGAGCTCGAGCATGACGTAATTCGACACGTCGACGACGGGGCTGATCGGCCTCATGCCGGCAAGGGCCAGCCGGCGCCCGACCAGCGCGGGGACGGTGGCGTTGCCCACTCCTTCGAGGACCGTCCCGGTGAAACGAGGGCAGAGGTCGGCCGCTTCCGGGCTCACAGCGACGGTGGCGCCCTCCACCGCGGCGCTCACAACGCGGGGGGGCTCCGGCACCGAGAACGGCAACCCCATGGCCGCTGCCAGGTCGCGTGCCACCCCAGCGACCGAGAAGCAGTCCGAGCGGTTGGGGCTTATTTCGAGGTCGAACACGACGTCGGCGCTGAGGCCGATGGCCTCTGCCGCCGCCTGGCCGGGGGAGGCCGAGCCCGGCGGGAAAATGAAAATGGCGGGCGTAGGGCCTTCCGGACCTATCCCGAGCTCGGGGGCCGAGCACAGCATGCCGTTGGACCACTCCCCGCGCATCTTGCGCCGGCCGATCTCGGCCCCGCTCGGCATCACCGCGCCCACGGTGGCCAGCGGGACGAGGTCGCCGGCTTTCAGGTTGAAAGCCCCGCAACATACCTGGACCGCCTCGCCATCGCCGGGGTCGACGTCGACGAGCTGGATGCGGTCGGCGGCGGGATGGGCCCTGGTAGCCAGCACCCGGGCGACCACGATGCCGGGCCAGGGGGCCTCCACCTCCTCGGTCGCCTCGACCACGAGGCCGAGGGAGGACAGCGCGCTGGCCACCTCGCGGGCGGGCGCGTCGACGGGCGTGAAGTCACGGATCCACGAAAGGGGGGCGCGCACGGGTCAGGGCCTCAAAACTGGCTTGTAAAACGGACGTCGTTGTCCTGCAGGTCGCGCAGGTCGGCGAGGCCTGTACGGGCAGCCGCCAAGCGGTCGATGCCGAAGCCCCACGCAAATCCGGTCCAACGCTCGGAGTCGACGCCGACGGCGGCGAAAACGGCCGGGTCCACCATGCCGCAGCCGCCGAGCTCGACCCAGCCCGAACCCGAGCACGTCCGGCACCCGGAGCCCCCGCACACCCAGCAAGTGACGTCGAACTCGGCCGATGGTTCGGTGAAAGGGAAAAAGCTCGGCCGCAGGCGGGCACGACGGCCGGGGCCGAAAAAGGCGTCGGCAAAAGCGTCGAGCACTCCTGCGAGGTGGCCCATGGATATACCCTCGTCCACCACCAGGGCCTCCAGCTGGTGGAAAACAGGGAGGTGGGACGCGTCTGCCGTATCCCGGCGGAAACAACGCCCCGGCACGATGACATAAAACGGGGGCGGGCGCGATTCCATCAGCCGAACCTGGACTGGCGAAGTGTGGGTGCGCAGGAGGACGCTTTCTGGCCGGCCGGCCTTCAGGTAGAAAGTGTCGAACATGCCCCGGGCAGGGTGGTGCGGGGGCATGTTGAGGGCTTCGAAATTGTGCCAGTCGTCCTCTGCTTCGGGGCCCTCGGCTACCTCGAAACCCATGGAGATGAAAGTGTCTTCGAGCTCTTCACGTACCTGGGTCACCAGGTTGAGGTGACCCCTCGGTGCGGGCCGCGCCACGGCTTGGGCAAGGGGGCTCCCCTCGGCCCGGGCCAGCCAAGCCACTTCGGAGAGGTCGAGGCGTTCCGACGCGGCCCGCCGGTTGGCTTCTTCGGTCCCCAGTTGCGCCATCCGCTCGCCGAAGTACTGCTCCAATTGCGCCCTGGCCTCTTGGAGGGCTCGGCCCCGCTCGCCCCGCTCTGCGGGCACCAAGTCCCTCAGCTCGGCGGTCATCGCCGCCAGTTCGCTCCTTTTCCCAAAAGCCTCGGCCTCGACCGAGCGGAGCTCCTCCGGCGAACCAGCGGCCGAGATGAGCCCCCGGCCGCGCTCGAGGGCGGAGCTGACGGTGTTCATGGCCCTGCCAGCTTGCCCGCGCTACGGCCCTGGTGCAGGGGAATTGTGAAGCGCACGGTGGTCCCCTGGCCCCTGCCCGAGGTAGCCACGAGTGCGCCGCCATGAGCTTCCACTATCCCCCTGCTTATCCAGAGACCGAGCCCGAGGCCACCAACTTCGCTCTCGGCGCCGCGGTGGAAGAACTTCTCCGTGATGTGCGGCAGTTCCTCGGGGTCGATCCCGGCGCCCTGGTCCGACACGGCGATCTCTGCCGTGCCCCGGCCCGGTCCCGAGCGCTCCGCCAGGCTAATGCGCACAGTCCCGGGGGAGCCGTACTTGCAGGCGTTCTCCAAGATGTTGGCGAGGACCTGCTCCAGTTTGAACGGGTCGGCGGCCAGCGGCGGGAACCGGGCGGGGATCTCGACCGTCGCCTGCAGTTCGGGGTAGACGAGCTTCAGGTCAGCGAGCACCCGGTGCACCAACGGGGCGATGTCGGTCTCGCGCCGGAACAGGGGCATGCGGCCCGACTCGAGGCGGCTCACGTCCAGCAGCTCGTCGACCAGGCGGCTCAACCTCAGGGCGTCGTGGTGGACGGCCCCCAAGATGTCGACCTTGTCACCGTCGGTGAAATCGTCCCAGTGCCCGAGCAGCATCTCGGTAAAGCCCCTTATCGATGCCAGCGGCTGGCGGAGCTCGTGGCTGACGGTGGCGATCAGCTCTCCGGGCGAGGACACCCCGCCCGGCGCCGGGGCTTCGCCGTTACGCTCGTCGCCAGGCCGGTCAGGGGGAGGCCCAGCGGGTATACGGCCGGCGGCGGCACCGGCAGCCATCAGCCCCACCCTCTGGAGGCCGGGGCGACAGCTCTCACGTGCTCGTGGGGCCGGTGACGGCGCTGGCGGCCGGCTTCGAAGCAGACCACGGCGGCGGCCATGCCCACGTTGAGCGACTCGGCGCCCCCAGCCATGGGAATGCTTATCAGGCCGTCCAAGTGGGGGCGGAGCCCGCCCAGCGGCAGGCCTGCGGCCTCGTTGCCGAGGACCAGCGCGCACGGCTGAGCCAGGTCGGCGGTGTCGTAAAGGCAGCCCCCCTCGGCGACCGTCCCCCAGCGCCACAGCCCCCAGCCTCCGACCTCGTCCAAGGTGGCCGCCGCCTCGCCGGCCGCCACCACCGGCACGTGCACGACGGCGCCGGCCGAGGCCCGGACGGCTTTGGGGTTCCAGGGGTCGACGGTGCCCTCGCAGCACACCACGGCGGTCGCCCCCGCCGCCCAGGCCGAGCGCACCACCGTGCCGGCGTTGCCCGGGTCGCGCACGTCCACGCAGACGACCACGAACTGGGGGCCCTGCCTCTCGACCTCGGCCAGGTGCCTCTCGATGTCGCTCATACGCCAGCCGGGCATTTCCACCACGGCCATCACCGGCTGGGGGGTCACCGTGCCCGCGACGCGAGCGAGGACCCCGGGCTCCAGCTCGAACACGCGGGCCCCGGAGTCGAAACAGCGTGCCAGCAGCACCTCCAGGCGATCGGGCTGGTCGAGCCGCTCGGGTTGGCGGGCCTGTTCGGGCGAGGCGCCAGCGAGCGCGTCGACCGGGGGCCCCGGCGAGGCGCCGGCCCATCCGGAGTCGACGTAGACAGCTTCGACAGGTACCCCGGAGCTCAGCACCTCTTCCAGGAGGTTGGCACCCTCGACGACGAAGCGGCCCTCGGCTTTACGCGCACTGCGGCGCCCAACCAGGCGCCGCAGACGTTGGACCCGCTGGTGCCGGTAAGCAAGTGCGCTCACGGCACCCTCGCCGCGCTGCGGTGCCGGCCGGCCACTACGCCCCCGCGCTGACGACCTCAGCCGCGGGGTGCGCCTGACGGGCCAAGTCGACGAGCCTGGCGAAGGCGGCCTCGTCGCGCACGGCGAGATCAGCCAGGATCTTCCGGTCCACTTCGATGCCGGCCGCCTTCAAACCGGCGATGAACCGGCTGTAGGTGTACCCGTTGGCCCGGCAAGCCGCGTTGACCCGCTGCACCCACAGGCGGCGGAAGTCACCTTTCCTCGCCCGCCGGTCCCGGTAAGCGTACATGAGGGAGTGCATCACCTGCTCGTGGGCGGCCCTGTAGCTCCGGCTCTTGTTGCCGTAGTAACCCTGAGCCGCCTCCAAGACGGAGCGGCGGTGCTTCTTGCTGTGTACGGCGCGCTTCACACGTGCCACGGCTTGTCTCCTTTCAGGCCGCGAGGCGGCCTAAATGCCGAGCAGGCGCTTCACCGACCGGCGGTCGGCGGGCGACACGTCCTGGGGCCGCGCCAAGCGCCGCACGCGGCCGGACGACTTTTTTTCCAGCAGGTGGGAACGCATGGCCTGGCGCCGGCGCAACCGACCGGTGCCGGTCACCTTGAAGCGCTTGGCCGCTCCCCTGTCTGTCCTATGCTTCGGCATCTACTATCTCCGGTCTCTCCGTACTGGCCGGCACTTGCACCCGGGGCCCGCCACCCGGCGGCCAGCGCAGAGCGCGTGAGCACTACCCGAACAGGGTACCGGAGGGACAAAGTAGCAGACACGCCGGCGAGGAGCTACCTGGGGGACGGGGAGCGCCTAGCGCACGGCCCGGGGCCCGGGGGGCCCGGGGGGCCCGGGCGCGGGCGAGAGGTGGCGGCCGGCGGGTAGGCCGGGCCGGCGGGTAACGGGAACTAATTTTAGTTGGGCGTGCCTGCCGCTACCGAGGTCTGCTCCGCCGGCTCAGCGAGGTCGGGCGGGCTCGCGTGCTGTGGGGCGCTGTCCCGATGGCCGTTGCTCCCGCTCTCGCTATCGCTGTGGCCAGGTTCGGGTTCCCCGGCCACTCGGGCGCCCGGTTGCTGGCCGGCGCCGTCGGCCGCGCCCGCTCGTTGTGCGAGTTGCTTGGCCCGCCGGTCGGGGGCCAGCACCATGGTCATATTGCGCCCGTCCAGCTTCGGCGCAGTTTCCACCTTGCCTACCGTGGATACCCGTTGGGCCAGGTCATCGAGGATCTTCATCCCGAGCTCAGGGTGGCTCACCTCCCGGCCCCGGAACATGATGGTGACCTTCACCTTGTGGCCGTCCTCCAGGAACTGGCTCACTTGACGGGTCTTGGTGACGAAGTCCCCGCTGCCGATCTTGGGCCGGTACTTCATTTCCTTGATGCTGGTATTGGTGGCCTTCTTCCGCGACTCCTTTGCCCTCTGCGCCGTCTCGTACTTGAACCGGTTGTAGTCCATGATCCGGCAGACGGGCGGGTTGGCGTCAGGGGCCACCTCGACCAGGTCGAGGTCCAGCTGCCGCGCTACGGCGAGGGCCTCGGGGAGGGGCTTGACCCCGAGCTGCTTACCCTCGGGGTCGATCAGGCGGACTTCCCGGGCCCGGATGCGATCGTTGACCCGGTGTTCGCTCAAGTCGGTTGCAGTGGCTATGCGCTGATCTCCTTGCTATGGCCTCCAGCCCCGCGCCGAACTGCCGGGGTCATCCGAGGCGTCACCAAAGGTTGCCCCCGCCGCGGGGAAGGGCATGGGCCGCGGCTACCTGTCACTCTAAGCAGTACGGACACCACACGAAGCGGCTGCCATACGGGCAGCCGAAGGTCCCGCCAGGGATTGACCAGGAACGCGTCCAACTCTAAGCGCAGGTAGCTGGGTACTACCTACCCAGCCGGCCGAGCACGATCTCATGCTCGGCACACTATTTACCATCTGTGACCATTATGCGCTGCCAGGCTCCTTGTCCACCGTCCTTCTGGTCTTTATCATAGAGTAGCGCAGTGAGCAGCCTTTGGACACCGAGCGGGGAGCACCCGGTACCTCGTACCCCTGCTGGTGGCGCAGCCGGCGCCGATTCCTGGGCCGGGGAGCCACAGCAGGGTGCGGATCCACCACCCCTCCGGGCGCCGGCGGGCCGGGACCGGGCGGCAGAGGCCGGTGCCCGGGAGCCCACCGCGCAACATATCCAGGAAGCAGAGGCGGAGCTGGACGCCGTCCGGGAGCAACTGCTGCAGGCACCGGTCGAAATAGTCATCTCCAACCACGCGATGGGGCTCTGGGAGCTGGCTGCCCTCCACCTTTCCCAAAAGCCCCCCAACTTGGCCGAAGCCCAGCTCGCGATCGATGCCCTGAGCGCTCTGATCGAGGGCCTGGGGGGCCGGTTGGGCGAGGCCGAGAAGACGCTCGGGGACGGGTTGGCTGAGATACGGATGGCGTTCGTGCAGATCGTGAACGCCGAACGCGCTCGCCAATCGCCGGGCACGGCACCACGAAGCTAGCCCCGCCACCCAACTTAGGTGCGCTGGCACCAGCGTGGGGCCCACCCGACCGGAGCGTGAAAACCGGCGTGCCGCGCGGCAAGCCGCTGAAAACCGTGTGGGCGGCGTCAAGCCGGGGGGCCCCCTCAGGCCGAGCCGCAGAGCAGGGGTACCAGCATCTCTTTCGCCGAAAGCCCGCCATGGCGGGCGACGAGCTTGCTGCCGCCGGTGTCACTGGGGTGGGTAAACGCGTCGTCGCCCAGGGGGACGAGCAGGACGTCGCCCAGGCGAGAGACGACCTCCTCGCCGGGTGTGCCGCCCAGGACACCGGCGGCCAGTACTTGCTGGCGGCTCGCGACCCAAGCTTCTCCCTGGTAGACCGCAGCGGCCCGCTCATGCAGCTCGCCGGCGCAGCCCGGCCGGGCGTGAAGCCACCGGAAGCGGGCCTCCCCGCTCACGAGCTCACTACCCGAGGCCACTTCGGGCGCCAGAGCGCGGGCGCGCTCGCCGACGTCCACCTGGCCATGGTCAGCAGTTACTGCCAGGGCCGCACCGGTCGGCAGTGCCGACAGCATCTGCGAGACCGTCCTGTCGACGCAGCTGAGCTCGGCGTCGTACAGCTGGCCCAGGCCGGTGGCATGGGCCACCTTGTCGATACCGTCGTAATAGGCGTAGACGAAAGGCTCCCCCTGTTCCAGCAGCCGCTTCACCAGTACGGGCATGCTCGAAGCCACGGCCCAGCCCACCTCGCGGACGCCTCGCTGATGAGCCTTGCTGAAGCCCGAGCCGGAGAAGTGGGCCCTGCTGACCACCGGCACGTCAGCGCCGCCAAAGGCGAGCCGGGGCTGTGCCTCGGCCGGCGGGAAGAAGTCCCTGGCGTCGCCCGAAGGGGTGCTCCAGTTCAGCACATTGAGCACCTCGCGGCCACTCGGGCCGTCCACTACGAACCTGTACCCCACTATCCCATGGGCCGCAGGCGCCATCCCCAAGGCAAGCGAACTGAGGGCAGTCGCAGTGGTCGTTGGTGCCACCGACGTGATCGGTCCCCCAACCAGACCGGCCAGCACGGGAGCGAGCCGGCGGCGCTCGGTCAGCTGGAGCCACCCGAGGCCGTCCAGCACGAGCAGGACGACCTGGGCCGCCTCCTTCAGCGGGCCCGGCAACCAAGCGGGGCGCTGCCCGGGCGGCGCCATCAGCGCCGGGGCCAAGCTGTCGAGGCAAGCCTTCCCGTAATCGGGCAGCACGAAGCCGGCAGGCACCGTCGCTCGGGCGCTTATGTCGGCCACTATGTGCTCCTCTTTTCGCCCAGGTCTCGGGCCGGCCCCGAGACTTGCCCGACAGTAGCGGGCCGGGTAGCCGCCTTAGCGCTCCAGAACCCGGGGCAGGAGCGCCGTCCAGGTAGAATGGAGGCATGAGGGTGTCGACACGCGGGGACTACGCTTGCCGGGCCCTGCTCTCGCTCGCCCTCCACGGCGGCGACCTACCCACTTCGGTGAGGGACATCGCCGAGCGCACCGGGTTGCCCCAACCCTATTTGGAGCAGATACTTCTGGCGCTGAAGGGAGCAGGCCTGGTCCGCTCCAAGCGGGGGGTCGGGGGCGGGTACGTGCTGGCCCGCCCGCCCGAGCGGCTCACTCTCGGCCAGATCGTGGCAGCCGTGGACGGGCCGATCGCGGTCGGCGACTTCGGCGAACCACACGAAGGGGGTGCGTGCGACCATGAGGGCCAATGCGCTTTGCTTTTCGTGTGGGCCGAAGTAGGCGAGCACATGCGCGCTCACCTGGACTCCTACACGATCGCCGACATGGTCGGCCGCGTGGGCGGGGCGAAGGCGGCACCGGTGGCCGAGGGCGCGCTCGTCTGAGCTGCCCCGGCATCGCGAGCGACCCCGACCTGGCTCGCTGCCCCGGCCACAGCCGCGCCCGTCAGCGTTCGTCTGGCCCCCGCAGCCCCAGGCCCAAGCCTAGGACCGTGAGCGGGCGCTCCAGGTCCGGGGGCAGGGCTGAGCGGAAGCGGAGCCACTCCCCGCTCACCGGGTGGGCGAAACCGAGCCGGGTGGCGTGCAACCAGGGGCGGCCGAGGCCCGGGAGCGCTTTTCTGGCCTTGGCGAGGAGGTCCGCCGGGCAGTAGCGCTCGTCGCCGACCAGCGGGTGGCCAATGGCGACGAAGTGGGCCCTCACTTGGTGCGTCCTGCCCGTCTCCAGCCTGCACAGCACCAATGACGCCGGCAAGGGGGCCGAAGCACGCTCCTCCACCCAGTAATGAGTACGCGAGTACCGCCCGCCTTGGACAACCGCCATTTTGACCCGCTGTGTCGGCGACCGCCCGAGGGGTGCCTCGATGATGCCC
>JBOGGK010000471.1:0-12773 GCA_050744045.1 Acidimicrobiales bacterium
CGGCCTGCGGGTGCACGCCAACCAGCTGTCGAGTGGCCCGGGGGTGCAGCTCGCCGTCGAGCTCGGCGCGGCCAGCGCCGACCATTGCAGCTTCCTCGGCGCCGCCGATGTCGACGCCCTGGCGGGGGGGACGACGGTGGCAACCTTGCTGCCGGGGGCGGAGTTCTCCACCCGTTCGCCTTATGCCGACGCCCGCCGGCTGCTCGCCGCCGGCGTCACGGTCGCCCTCGCCACCGATTGCAACCCGGGGACCTCCTACACCTCCTCGATGCCTTTTGTCATCGCCCTCGCCGTGCGCGAGCTGGCGATGACGCCCGCCGAGGCCGTGTGGGCGGCGACGGCCGGGGGCGCCCGGGCGCTGCGGCGCGACGACATCGGGGTGCTCGCCCCTGGGCGGCGCCCGGACATGGCCGTCCTCGATGCCCCGAGCTACCTCCACCTGGCCTACCGCCCGGGCGTGCCGATCGCCCATGCCCTCGAGCTGGGGCCGGAAAGCTGAGCGGGGCCGGCGGGGCGAGGGCCGGCGGGGCGAGGGGCCGGCGGGCACCGCCCGGACGCCGGGCGGGCGACTTGGGTGAACCAACCCGCGCTACATCGCCTTTTGTTCACCCAGGTGGCGCCTCACCGCCCGGTAACCCTTATCAGGCATAAGGACATGGCCGGGGGCGATAGGCGGCCCGGTATGGGCCAGGTCTTGGGCCACGTCTCGCTCGGATCCTGGCGCTCTCCGCGCGTAAAGTAGTGGATGTTCGCTCGGTAAGCGTTCTACCTTGTCAGCACCCCTTGGAACTACTCAACTAGTGCCCTTGACCAGGGCCCTTGGCTAGGGTCCTGGCTGGGGCGACCCGGGGTTGGTAGCGATCGGCGTAGGAGTAGGGCGGCAGGAGGTCGACCCCGTCGGGGTTGTCGAGGTAGCCCGGCGCGCTCCCGGCGACGCCGTCGTGGCCGTACTGCCAGACGATCTTGTCCGTGGCCGGGTCGACGACGATCACCCGGTGGTCGTAGTCGTCGTTGAGGAGGATGTCGCCGTTGGGCAAGCCCATTGCAAGCGAGGGGTGGTCGAGCTCGGCGGGCGCGCCCGTCGTCGGGGCGTAGCGCCACAGGGCCCGGCCGGCGCGGTTGAAGACCACGATCTGGCCGGGGTCGGAATAATCGACCGTCATGAAACGGTTGGGCCCGACCTGGTTGGAATCTGAAGGGTAATTGACTCCCGGCGGGTTGGTCGACCAGTAGACGTGCCCAGAAGCATCGATGTCGTCCACCCAGTCGCCGTTGATCTCGGTTACCAAAAAGCGCCCGTCGGGCATGGGGAAAACCCCGTTTGGGCTCCCGTACTGGCGGGGAGGGTTGTGCGTGCACGAGCCTACGATCCCGTTTTCCCAGGAGATGTTGTCTGCGCCGAAGGGGATCCTGATTATGCGGCAGTTCTTTATGTCCGCTGAGATCAGCTCACCGTCGCGCAGCGCCATGGCGTCATCGGGGTTCCACACGTACCCCGGCCCCGAGCCCGCGACCCCGGGGTGACCGTAGCGCCACACGATCTTGCCGGTGGCGACATCGATGACCGTTATGACGAAGTCGTCCTCCTGGGTAGCAACGATGTAGCGCCCGTCAGGGGAGAAAAAGGCGTCATCGGGCTCGAGGAACGTCTGGCCGGCCGCCAAGTCTCCCGGCTGCGGCCAGATCCACCGGATGTGCCCGCGCGAGCCCACGACGACCAGGCGGTTGTTCAGCTTGTCGGCGATCAGGACCGGCCCGGGCAGGACGCTCGGGTCCGACCCAGGCGCCAGGTACGTCGGTGCTCCGGACGCCACGGCGCGCAGGAAAGTCGCCTTGTGACGGCCGCTGTCGGCACGAGACGAAGTATGCCGCACCCCGGCACGCCCCGCCGACCTGTCGGTTGCCCGAGCGCCGGCCAGGCCGGGGCGACCAGGAGCGCCACCTGGCAGGCGGGCGGTGCCAGGCACGCGGGCGGCAGAACGGCCGGCATGGCGACGGGCGGCACCGTGCGAGCGGGGGGCGGCGACATCCGGGCGCCTCTCGTGCCCGGACAGGCCCGGCGCCGAGACACCCAAGCCCACCACCACGGCTGTGGCAGCTAGCGCGGTGACGAGGAGCCGGCGCCGGTAATAGACGCTGCGTGACGGTCTCCGTGGCGGCTCGACCTTGGGGCGGCCGCTGGCAACATATTGTTCCGGCAAGCGACGATCACGCTAGCGGGCGGCCCCTGCTAGCTTAGCTTAGCTTGCCGGGCCGGGGGGGGCCGTGCAGCGGAACGTCAGGTTGACCCGGGGACCGACCGGGCGCGAGGTCTTGGGCACGCAGTGCTGCCAGCAGCGCTGGCAGGCGCCAGCCATGACCAGGATGCTGCCGTGGGTGAGCTCCAGTTCCACCAGCTGGCGGCCCTGCCGGTGACGTAGCAAGAAGCGGCGCCCCGATCCCAGGCTGACTGACCAGATCGAGGGCGCCGGGCCGAGCACCGGTTCGTCGTCGCTGTGCCAGGCCACGCTGTCGCGCCCGTCGCGGTACAAGTTGGCCAGGACGGAATTGGGCGGGCCCCCGACCTGTCCCGCCAGGACGCCCATGTCCAGCGGCAGGCTGTCTCGCAGGTCGGCAAGGCGCTCTGGCCAGCCGCGAGCGGGGTGGTAGACGCCCGAGTACCGGTAGCCGACGTCGCCGTACCACGCAGTGAGGCGCGGCAGGGGCACTTCCCTGGAACCGAACCTGGCGTGCTCCTGGCGCCAGTCGAGCCCGCCCATGAGCTCCCCGAGCAGTGCGTCGGCTTCGGCCTCGGGCAACCAGGCGCCGTCCAACCAGGCTCCCCCGTCGCCAGGGAGCAGGTTGGGACCGAAGGTCACCAGCAGATCCTAAGTCCGCCTCGGCCTCGCCGGCGCCGGAGCCCTGACCAGCGCCTGCTTAGCGCCTGACAGCGCTCCCAGGGCCCGACCAAGGCCTGAACAGGTGCAAGCGCTGAGGTCTACCCGAACGACGGGATAATGGTCCCCGCGCCGAGCGCACGCGCCCGACGGACCACAACCGCGGCGGCGGCCACATCCTCGACGGCATGGCCCGTCGACTTGAACACCGTCACCTCGCCGGGTGCCTCCCGGCCGGCGCGGCGCCCCGCGAGCACCTCGCCTATCTCGGTGAGCGAAGCAGGGGCGCAGCCCTGGAGCTCGACCGCGCCCACCGGTGGCCGGGATGTCGCCGTCCGGCTCTCGACGAACACCCGTCCCCGCGCCAGCAACGCCGCCGGCAGCTCGGCCCCGGTGCCGACCGAGCTCACGTGCGCCCCGGGCGCTACCCATTCGTCGCAGATCACTGGCTCGCGAGCATCGCTGCAACAACAGACGACATCGGCACCTTGGACCGCTTCCTCGGCCGAGCGGACGGCCCGGGCCAGAGGGTGGCGCCCGGCCAGCTCGGCCGCCCTTTCCCGGTGGCGGGAAGTCACCCGCACCTCGCCCAGGGCCAACAAGTGGCTGAGGGCAGCGAGATGGGCTTCGCCCTGGGCCCCGGCGCCGACAATGGCGAGCGACGTAACGCCCGGGCGGGCGAGGGCGCGAGCGGCGATGGCGCTCGTCATAGCGGTCCGGATCGCGGTTATGTAAGTGCCGCCCATGACCGCGCAGGGGGCTCCCGTAGCTTCGTCGAAAACGGCTACCAACGCCTGGTGGGCCACCACCCCCCGTTCGGGGTTTTGCGGGTAGACGCTGACCAGCTTGGCCCCCAGGCCCAGACCGGGGACGTAACCGGGCATGGCGGCGAACCAACCGTGGGTATTGGTGGCTGCTACCCGGGGAGGTCCCGATGCGGCGCCTTGGCTGAGGGCAACCAGGGCCTGGGTAAGCGACTCGGCCAACTCGTCGAGGGGGAGGGCGAGCCGGACGTCATCTTCGCTCAGCACCAGCAGGTCACCCATGTCCGGGCAACGCTACGCGGTAGGCGCCCTTCGCACCCCCCACGAGCGTGGTCGCCAGTTGAACGACCACCCGCCCGGCCGCACGCCGGCGGAGGAACTCCTTGCCGCCCGCAGTTGTCGGGAACGCCGTCGTCTTGGCCTTCCCAGCCCCGAGCGCGAAATGCCCGTGGGCGACGAGGAGCACCTGCTGGGCGCCCCGCTTGCCTACCCGGGCAAGTAAACGCCCGTAACCCCGGCAAGCGGCACCGGGCCGGCAGCGCACCTTCACCAATATCCTGCTGCTTTCAAGGCTGGCGCGCGGTGCGATGGCGGCCAGCTTGGGCACGTTGGCAACGAGAAAAGCCGAGCCGTACATGAACTTGGTCGTCACCTTTCCATTGGCGCTTGCCGTGCCCACCGCCTTCACGCCCCTCTTCGTGAGCTCGTAGACGGCGTCGTCGGCCCGGATGGAGCGATAGTCGATGCTGATGCGCAACGGCTTGGCCGACTTGGGCGAGCCTCCCCCGGGTGCCAGCCACGATACCGCGAACGAGAGCAAGTACGACTGGCCGGCTGGCAACTTTGCCTTCAAAGCAGCCGGGTTATGGACCACGAAGACGGCGAGCGTGGTGCCATCGGGGAGCGCGCCCACGGGGACCAAGATGCTGACGATGGAGCCGTTCACCCTCTCCGTGAGCGTGGCCCCCCGGGCACTCACCTTGGTCGTGACCGGTCTCCCGTAGGTACCAAGCGGCGCCCCGAGCGGCAATGGCACCGGCGCTTGTGCCCTGGCGGTAACCGGCGGAGCGGTGTTCGCCGTCGTTGCCGGCGGGGACGTGGGGGGCGGGGCGGGCGGCGTCGGCGCGCCTCCTCCGCCGCTGCCCCCACCTCCGCCTCCGCCACCTCCCCCGCCAGGCGAAGGGGTCGTAGTCGAAGTGGTCATAGAAGTGCCTGGCACGTTTACTTCTAACGTGATCGGGGCCTCAGTGGATAGCGAAGGGACCGACGAATCGGTCGCCACCAGGCTCAGGCTGAAACCGCCGTACGAAGTCGGGGCCCCGGTGATGACGCCTCCCGGGCTGTACGAGAGACCGGGGGGGAGCCCGGTCACCGTCCAGGTGTCGCCATCGGTCCCGGTAGCCAGGAGGACGGCGAGGTAGTCGGACCCCTCGGTCGCTGCCGGCAACGACGTGGTGGTGAGCGCCGGTCCCGCCAGCGCCTGGACCAGGGTGGCGTCAACGCCCGTGCTCGGTGCGGGAACTGGCGTAGCGTCGGCTTCCGTGCCGCCGCCGTACCATTGAGCCGAATAGTCACTCGCCTGGGCGCCCTGGCACGTCGGGTCGAGCTCGACTTTATACGTCCCCGCCGGGAGGTTGCCGACCGAATAGGTCCCGTCGCCGCCCGTGAACGCCTCGCCCATGGCGACGCCGTCGTCGGCAAACGCGGTGACGCAGACACCGTCATAATCGGTGCCCGTGGCACCAGGGGCGTCAACTCTAACGGTGCCAGAGATGCTCGCCCCTGGCACGAGGGTGGCACCTACACCAGTCGCAGAGGTGCCCGGCGCGCTTATGGGTACGGCCTGGGCGCTCGAAAAAGTCGAGCTATCTCCGTCGAACTGCACTGCGTCGGTGTCGCCGGGGGCACAGGTGGGGTCGAACATCACGACGTAGTTGCCGACAGGGAGGCTCCCGACCGAGTAACTTCCGTCGCTCCCGGTCACGGCGCCATTGACGAAGTAGCCATCGCTCGAATAGGTGTCGGCGCAGACCCCGGCGCCGGGCCCACTTGTGCCCGTCACCACGCCCGAGATGCTCCCCCCTTGCACCAGAGCGGCGTCAATACTGGTGGCCTGCTGGCCGGCGACGACCGTCACCGGGGTCGGCACCCGGGGGTCGTTCACCTTGTCGTAGTACTGGACGGCGTAATTGCTTGGCTCGGCCGCCCCGCACGTCGGGTCGAAATAGACGTCGTAGGTACCGGGCGCGACGTCCTCGAGCTCGTACGCGCCGTCCCCGCCCGTCCCTGTCTCGTACTCGGCGGCCGAACCCGAGCCCCTGGCGGCGAAAACGGTAACGCACACGCCGGGTACCAGCGGGGTACCGCCAGCCGTGCCGGCAGGGCCGGTCACCGTCCCCGAGACCGAGCCGACACCTTGGGCGAGCAGGGTGGTCGGGCTACCCGGGGTCGGCGGGGAGCCATAAGTAACGGTCATGGACTGCCCGTTGGGCGCTGGGAAGTCCAGGACGTCACCTCCGGCGCCGGAAATGTACAGCGACTGGGCATGGGTGTTGGGCCCGCTGGTATCGAACTGCATGTCCGTAAACGTCACCGACCCGAAGTCCTGAAGGCCGCTGACGGCGCACGTGCTCTGGCAAATAGTCGTCGCCTCTTCGACCCATTCCGCCGTGAGGCCCGGTGAGCGATACGAGACTCCGGCGTCCGACCAGGCCACCTGGGATGTGAGGTCGCTGATGGCCATGTCCCACACGCCCGAACCCGGCGACGTCTCCGTTACCACCGCCTGGATGCGGTCGCCGGGCGACACCTCGAACAGGGGCATCTCGTAGCCAGGGATGAGCTCGTACCACGCTTCGTAGAAGACCCCTCCCCCTTCGGGGGTGTACCCCGAAGGAGAATCGGTGCCGACCTGGATGAGCGAGGGGTTGGCGGTGCCGTCGAAGGTGGAGTCGCCGTCCAAGCCGGTCCAGGTACTGGAATCCTCAGGGCCGGCGCTGGTCGGGGTAACCGTGGGGACGGTCCAGGCGGCGCTCACGCCGTAAAAGGTGCCGTCCCAGTCCTCCAGGCCCGACCAGTTGGAAGTACAACTATTGCCAGGGCTGGAGCAGACAGTGCTTTCTCGGGTCGAGGTAGCCGCGCCCTGGCGGGGGCCTTTTTCCGGCCGCGCGTGGCCTACCCCAACGGTGCCACCGTGGGGAAGGAGCCCCTCCATCGGCGAGTTGTAAAGGCGTGGGGGCAGCGCCCCATTTGCAGGGTGAAGGAGCGGGTCTTGGAAGGCCTTGGCGCGCGAGCTCCGGTAGTTGGCGGCTATCGCGGCCAGCTTGGCGTACTCGCCGGCCAGGGAGGACGGGGAAGAGACCCGTGGCTCCCCGCTCGGGGAGCCCCCAGTAGCCACGGGCCCGGACGAGGGCTGGGTAAGCGCAGGGGCCCAGGCTGCACCGGCAGCGGCCAAGGCACTAGCCGAGGCGGGCAACGCAGTACCGGCAGCGGGCAACGTCAGGGCAGCCAATGCGCAACAGATAAGGGCCTTTTGGTGCTTCAATACCTTTTCATCACTTTAGAGAACCCTGCCCGAGCCGGTGAGCCTTCCCCAGTTTGCCTTTTGCCTGCCGTCCGGTGGCTGAATTTTCCGCGCCAAGTTGGGAACCCGCGCAGCCGTACCGAGGGTGTCGCCGCCCTCTGCCAGTCCCGGCCAGGTTATTGCACGGGGGGGCCAGTCGCAACCAGGTCCGGCCCCGGGCTCGGTTGGGCGAGGGCCCGGGTGGGCGGCCCGGTTGGGCGGCCCGGTTTGGGCAGGGGCTCGGTTGGAGTCACCGGCATGCGGTCGGCGACGATGGCGAGGAACTGGCCTCTCCAGATGTCTAGGTCCACCCGGTCGACGGCACCCACCGGCGCCGAGGCGGTGGCGGTTTCATGTGGTTGTCCCCCATGTTCTGGCCTCCTGGAGCGGGCGCTTGCCTTTACTGTGGTCGAGGCGCCGTTGCCCAGACGGCGAGGCCGCGACAGGGTACGACCGTGCCCGTCGTGCTTGGCGGGCTGCTTGGACGCCTAGGTTGATAGCCCCGACGAGGGCGGCGTCGTAGGGGTACGCCCCGGGGACAAGCGCAGGGGGGAAGGGGACGAAATCGCTCAGGGCCGCGCGCAGCGGCGCTTCGATGCGGTCCCAGGAACGGACTATGCCGCCTCCCACTGCCACCCGGGCCGGGTCTATGGCGATCACCAGGTTCACGAGGTGGAACGACAGTTCGCGGACAAAGCCATCGAGGGCAGCGGAAAGCGCGCCGTCGCAGTTCTCTTGCTCGAAGACGTCGGCCGCGCTCAGCTTCGCCCCGGCGGCACGGCTCCCGGCCGCCGCCAGCGCCATCCCGCTCACGACGTCCTCCAACCGGGCGCGGCTTGCCGGGGGCAGGTCCAGGTCCGCAGGCTGGCGCAGGTTGTAGCCGATCTCGCCGGCTGCCCGGTTGGCACCGGCCACCACCTGACCGCCGAAGACGATCCCGACGGCCAGGCCGGTGCCGAGGTTGAGGTAGACCGCTGGGTCCGCCCCCACCAGGGCTCCCTCGAGCGCCTCGGCCTGTGCAGCCGCTTTCACGTCGGTACCCACACGAACCAGAGGGCACTCCAGGGCTTCGGACAGCTCTGCGTCGAGCACGAGGTCGCCCCAGCCGGGTATCGCCGGGGCCAAGAGGACCCCGCTGGCGGTCGGGATGCCGAAGGTGCACGCCCCCACCGCGGCCAGACGTGGCGCGCGCCCGTCGCTCCCGCCGCCCGCCCGCGCGATGAGCTGCCGGCCCGTCTCGACGGCCTGGTCGAAGTTCCACCGAGCCCCCTCGGCGGGGCGCGTGGGAATGGTCGCGTCCAGGATCCGGCGGCCGCCCAGGTCGCTGAGAGCGACGCTGACCTTGCTCCCGCCGAAATCAAAAGCCAGGACTGCCTGGGCTCCCATCCCCGCTCCCTTGCTGCGAGCTCGCTGCTCGCCGACCGGCCGGAGGCACCCTTGGGCCGGTGAACTGCTCACCGCCGGCCGGGCCACCGCCCTTCTAGTAGGTAGGTATACTATCTATTTGGGCAGGGCAAGTCGGGCAGGGCAAGTCGGGCAGGCATCGCCCGGCCGGGCCATCCGGCACTATGAGCACCACCCAAAGAGCGGGGCAAAGGGCGGGCGACGCTAGCCGAGGGCGGGCCGATAGGCTCGCGGGCAACCTGATCACTCCCGCCGTGTAAACACGATGCCTGGTACAAGCCCGTTCTTCAACGTCGCCGACTACGGTGCGACCGGTGACGGCAAGACCGATGACACCGCTGCCATAACTGCCGCCATAGCCGCCGCCTCACCGCCTGCCAGTTCGGCCACAGGCAATACGGTCTTCTTCCCCGCCGGCCGCTACCTCGTCACCTCGGGCGTGGAGGTCCCTGCCGGCCTGGCCCTCGAGGGCACCGGCTGGAACACCCCGGGCTCTCAGGTCAACCCCTTCGCCGGCACCTGGATCCTCGTAGGTGCCGGCTCCGGCTTCAGCCCGGTGAACCTGTCGGGCGGGGGGAGCGCGGTACGCCGGATAGCGTTCAACGTCCCGGACCAGCCCAAGGCGGGGGCACCTCCCGAGGCGGGGGCGATGGTCCACGTCACCGCAAACAACACCTTGGTCGAAGATGTCTTCGTGTACAACCCTTACGGAGGCGTCCACATAGATGGCGGGGCGCAAACGGTAGTCCGGCGCCTTTTCGGCCAACCGGTGCAGTACGGGCTCATGATCGACCGTTCGCAGGACGTCAATTACATAGACGCCGTCCATTTCTGGCCCTACTGGCAGCCCGCCAACACCGACGTCGGCGGGTACCAGTTGGCCCGCGGGACGGCCCTACTGCTTCTACGCTGCGACAACCCCCATCTGAGCAACGTGTTCGCCTATAACTACAACAAGGGCTTCAGCCTGGGAGGCTCACCGGCCGGGACGCCGCACAAAGTGCACCTTATGAACGCCGACTTTGACGGGTGCGTGACCGGGGTGCACATCGGCGCCCCCGGGCAGGCGGGGTACGCGGTCACCCTCCAGATGGCGAACGTGACCGTGCAGGCCCCGGCGCACGGCGGTGCCCCCAAGGGCCACGGGATCTGGGTCGAGGCCGCCTCGGCGTACGCCATGGTCCAAGCGAGCAACCTGCGGGTGGCCCACTCCGGTCTGCACGCCATCCACATCGACGCCGAGAACGTCAGCTTCCACGGGGAGAACGTCTCTCTCGAGCATTGGGCAGGCGACACCGGCTTTTTCATCTCCTCTTCGACGTCGTCCGCCTGGCTCGGCGCCGGCTTTGCATACACCCCGGGCGGTACCCCGTTCGCGCCCAAGCGCCAGTTCCACCTCGCCAAAGTGTGACGGACAACGCTCGAGACGACGTGGAGCCAAGGGTGCAAGCGATACTCGGGATCAACTGCTTCAGCCACGACACTGCGGCATGCCTTCTCGTCGACGGCGAGGTTGCCGCCATGGCTGAACAGGAGCGCTTCGACCGCGTGCCGCACAGCCGCTCCTTCCCCGACGACGCGGTGCGCTTCTGCCTGGGGCAGGCATCGATGACGATGGCCGACGTCGACATCGTGGCGTTCGCGCAACGGCCGGGGCTCGACCTCGCTCGGGGAGTAGGCGATGCGGTGACCCGGGCGGCCCCCAAACGTTTGGCTGCCCAAGCGTACATCGACGGGCGCCTCATGGCCCGCGAGGTGGCGTTCCGGCGCCGGTGGGCATACCGGGGGAGGCTCGAGCACGTCGGCCACCACGACGCCCACGCCTCGTCGGCGTTCTTCGCCAGCCCCTTCGACTCGGCGGCGGTCCTGAGCATAGACCGCGGTGGCGACTACCTTTCGGCCACACTGCGCTCCGGCAGCGGCAACCGGATGCAGACCATCCACCAAGTGCACAACCCCCATTCGGTGGGGGAAATCTACAGCGCCCTCACCTGGTACCTAGGGTTCCGGGCCAACGCCGACGAAGGCAAGGTGATGGGCCTCGCCCCCTACGGCACTGACCGCTACGTAAAACAGTTCCGGGACCTGCTCAGCTTCTCCGACGAAGGCCGCTTCGCGGTCAACTTCAAGTGGTTCCGCTACCAGCGCGAGGGATGCCCCGTTTCACCTCTTTTCATGGGGCGCTACGGGCCGCCCCGCCAGCCCGAGTCAGAGATCTCCGACCGGGACAAAGATCTCGCCTTCGCGGTCCAATCACTTACCGAGGATGCCGGCCTGCACATCGCCCGCTGGCTGCGGGACAGGGTCGGCGCCACACGCCTGTGCATCGCTGGCGGCGTCGCCCTCAATTCCGTGATGAACTACCGCATCCTCAACGAAGCCGGCTTCGACGAACTTTTCGTCCAGCCGGCTTCCTCGGACGCGGGCAATGCCCTCGGTGCCGCCCTTTGGGTCTACCACCACGTCCTCGGGATGCCGCGCAAATGGGTCATGGAGCACCCGTTCATCGGCCCCCCGACCCTCGACGCCCCCGCGGGGGCAGCGATTGCCTCCGCCGTCCGGGGGGCCCAAGGAGACGGTATTTCTGCGCGCACAACTCCCGACCCGGCTGCCGAGGCCGCCCGCCTGCTGGCCGCGGGCAAAGTCGTCGGCTGGTACCAGGGACGGGCCGAGGTCGGCCCGAGGGCGCTCGGGGCGCGCTCGATCCTGGCCGACCCCCGCCGGGCCGAGATGCGCGACGTCGTGAACGACCGCGTGAAGCACCGCGAGTGGTTCCGCCCCTTCGCCCCGAGCGTGCTCGACGAAAGAGGTGGCGAGTACTTCGTCAACTACCGCTCCAACCCATTTATGCTGCTCGTGGAAAAAGTGCGCCCCGACAAGCACGACGTCATCCCGGCGGTTACCCACGTCGATGGCACCGGTCGTCTCCAAAGTGTCACCGCCGGCTTCAACCCCCTCTTCCACCGCCTGATCGAACAGTTCGACGGGCTGACCGGTGTCCCCGTCGTGCTCAACACCAGCTTCAACGTGCGGGGCGAGCCGATGGTCAACAGGCCCGAAGAGGCGCTGGCCGACTTCGCTGGCACGGCCATGGACGCCCTCGTGATCGGTGGTCACGTGCTCGAAAAGCAACCGGGGGCCTGAGCCCAAGTAGTTTGAATTTAGGACTGAGAACTTGGCCCACTTCGGCCCAGGCTGGCGTGAGCCAAGGGCGGTTCACGCCCTGGAGGTTGGGGCGGCCGGGCCGGAGCGGGGACCGGTGGGACCGGGCGGCGCACGGGCAGGCCCGGCTCCAAGTAGAGCTCTTCGTCACCGACCTGGACCACCATCGCCCCACCCGCCACCACGAGGAAGGTAGCCGCCCCCGGGGTTATCTCGACCCGCAGGTGCCGCCCCCGGTAGTGCAGGCGGAACGCAAGGCGGGAGAGGTCCTCGGGCAGCCGGGGCCGGAAGGACAGGCGGTCGGGCCCCTGGCGCATGCCGCCAAAACCAGCCACGAGCCCGAGCCACGAGCCCGCCAGCGCCGCTAAGTGGAGCCCCTGGCGGGTGTCGTGCCTCAGGTCCCCGAGGTCGATGGCGGAGGCTTCGGCCACGTAGTCACGGGCGAGGCCGAGCTGTCCCACCTCGGCGGCGATGACCGCCTGGCAGCCGGCGGACAGCGACGAGTCCCGGACCGTCAGGCCCTCGTAATAGGCAAAGTTCGCCGCTTTCTGCGCGGCACTGAACTCGTCGCCCCGCACGTACATGGCGAGCACGAGGTCGGCCTGCTTCACCACCTGCTTGCGGTAGAGCTCGAAGTAGGGGAAGTGCTCCTGGAGCGGGTACTCCTCGGGCGGCGCCCGGTCGAAATCGAACCTTTCCCGGCGTGTGAAGCCGCCGTCCTGGCTGTGCACTCCTAGTGCCTCGTCAAATGGCAGGGCCACCGCCTTCGCGGCCGCCCCCCAGGCGGCTTCCTCCTCGCCGGTCACGCCCAAGGCCTGCGCTTCTGGGCGGTGACGGGCTGCGGCCGCAGCCGCCTCGCGCAGGTTATGGGCCGCCATCAAGTTGGTATAGCAGTTGTCGTCCACGAGGGCGCTGTACTCGTCCGGCCCGGTGACGCCGTCGATATGGAAACTGCCGTCCCTGCCGGTGTGGCCCAGAGACATCCACAGCCGGGCCGTCCCCACC
>JBOGGK010000472.1:0-6888 GCA_050744045.1 Acidimicrobiales bacterium
GCTAAGGGCCGGGGCGCGGGTGCAACTGAGCGGCGGGGCGCCGAGGTTAGCGAGGGCGGCACCGAGGTTACCGGGGGCACGGGCGCCAAGAGGGCAGCGCGGGGAGCGAGCGGCAGCGTGCCGAGGGAGGCCGGCCGGCGGGGACCGGCGCCGGCGGCGCGGGCCGGGGCGGTGAAGACGAGGAGGCCGAGGTAGCAGGCAAGGGCCAGGTCGCTCACGACCTGGAAGGCCAAGGCGGCGGCCGAGCCGGTCGTGACCGCCACGAGCACGGTGACCAACACGAGGCCGGAGAGCAGGCAAAGGACGTCCCGACGGCGCCGGCGGGCGACCATCCGCCTGTGGGGCCCGGCTGCCGCCGCCAAGGGCGCCAACGCCAAGGGCGCGGCCGGCTCCGGCGCGTCGCCGGCTCCCAAGCGGTTGGCAGGGGCGACACGGGTGGGCGTGGCGTGCTCGAGCACCCTCAGCTCATGGTGGAACAGCCCGACCGTGTCAGCTGTCGTGGGCCGGCGTGTCCAGAGCCAATAGACGATCACCACGCCCCACAGGGCCGCGACCAATAGCTCTGTGCTCATATCGCAACTCCTCGGCTCTACCGCGGGCGTTGCAAAGGACGGTAGCCGGTGCAAAAGCCGGGATGGTGGACCCTCGGGCCCGGCAGGGTCAAAAGCCGGTGCCCGCGGCGCCACCTTCGGTGCCGATCAGGCCGTCAATTTCCTCTTCTATAGGAAGGGCATGGCCAATCTCCGTGGTCGAGGCGTCGCCGCTGGCGGGGCCCCCCCGCGCTCCCCGGCGCCAATGCCCCGTCCGGCCGCCGGTTTTTTCCCACAGGGCGAGGTCGCCGATCACCATGGCCCGGTCGAAGGACTTGCACATGTCGTAGACGGTGAGCGCCGCCACCGCGCACCCGGTCAGCGCCTCCATCTCGACGCCCGTACGGTCGACGGTCTCCACCTGGGTCTCCACTTCGACGTAGTCGTCGCCGATGGTGAAATTGATGGTGACGGCGCCCACCAGCAACGGGTGGCACAGCGGTATCAGCTGGGCTGCCTGCTTGGCCGCCTGTATGCCCGCCACCCGGGAGACGGCGAGCACGTCGCCCTTGGTGATGGCGTTGCTCGCCACTTTGGACGTCGTCTCGGGCTGCATGTGGACGCGACAGCGCGCCATCGCCCGACGGTGGGTGGCCTCCTTGGGCGTGACATCGACCATCCGCGCACGTCCCAGGGGGTCGACATGAGTGAGGCCGCGCTCAGACATTGGTACCCGAGTCTAGGCCAAGGCCGCCCTGCCCACGTAAACGGCCGGGCTACCCCCCGATCTGGCTCATGCTGCGAGCGGGGCGCACGAAGTTGACCTTCCCTATGGCGTGCCCGGCCCATTTCGTTGCCACTTCGGCCTCGATGGCCTCGGCCAGGTCGTCGTCTGTGCCGCCGCCTCGCAGCACCGCCCGTAGGTCGCGCTCTCGCACCGCGAACAGGCAGCTGCGCAGCGCCCCCTCTGCCGTCAGGCGCACCCGGTCGCACGCCTCGCAGAACGGCCTCGTGACACTCGCCACGATGCCGACGAGGCCGCCGCCGTCGAGGTAGCGGTAACGCTCGGCCGGCTCGGCGCCCCGGGTGGGCAGAGGCTCCAGCGCGAAGGCGGCACCGACCCGCTCGAGGATCTCTGCCGCGGGGACCACCTTGTCAGAGCTCCACTCGCCGGCGCCGTCGAGGGGCATGAACTCGATGAAGCGCACCTCCACCCCCCGCTCCCGCCCGAAGCGGGCCAGGTCCACCACCTCGTCGTCGTTCACGCCCCGCATGAGCACGACGTTCAGCTTGACGGGGCGGAGCCCGGCCTCCAAGGCGGCGTCGACCCCCTCCAGGACCTTGCCCAGCATGTCGCGGCGGGTTATCGCTGCGAACCGCTCGGGGCACAGGGAGTCAAGCGAAATCGTGACCCGGTGCAAGCCGGCCTCGGCCAGCGGGCGGGCGAGGTGGCCGAGGGCGGCCCCGTTGGTGGTCATCGACAGTTCCACGGGCAGGCGGGCGAGGCGCGCCACCAGTTGGGGAAGGTGGGCGCGGGCGGTGGGTTCGCCTCCAGTCACCCGGATCGAGCCGATGCCGAAGTGCTCGACGAGGACACCGGCGACGCGCTCGATCTCCTCGAAGGTGAGGATCTCCGAACGGGGCAACCAGCGCATCTCCTCGGACGGCATGCAGTACCGGCAGCGGAAGTTGCACCGGTCGGTGACCGAGACGCGCAGGTCGTGGACCTGTCGGCCGAAGGTGTCCAGGAGGGGGCGGGCCACTAGTCCAACGAGGTTAGGCCGGCGCCGCGCCTAGCGGCCATCCCTGGCCAGAAGTTGGACCAGGAACTTGCGCAACGGCTGGCCCAGGTCCTCGCGCTCCAGGGCAAGCTGCACCGTCGCCTGCAGGTAGTCGAGCTTGTTGCCGACGTCGAAGCGGCCCTCGCTGAAGGTCCAGCCGTAGACCGGTTCGCGCCCGGCGAGCTCCTTGATGGCGTCGGTGAGCTGTATCTCGCCCCCCCGGCCCGGCTTGGTGTCGGCCAGCACCTCGAAGATCTCGGGCCCGAACACGTAGCGGCCCATGACGGCCAGGTTGGAGGGGGCCTCGTCTGGGGCCGGCTTTTCGACCAGGTCCAGGACCCTTACCACCTCGCCCTCCAGCGGCTCGACGGCGGCGCAGCCGTAGGCGGAGATGTCGGCCTCGGGTACGGCCTTCAAGGCGATGACGCTGTGGCCGTAGTGCTCGAAAGCCCCCAGCATCCCGGCCAGGACGCCGGCGTCAGGGTGCATGATGTCGTCGCCCAGGAGCACGGCGAACGGCGAGCCGCCCACGTGCTCGGCCGCGACCGAGACGGCGTGGCCCAGGCCTCGGGGCTCGCCTTGGCGCACGTAATGGATCTCCGCCATCTCGGCGATCCGGCGCATCTCCTCCAGCTCCGCGAACCTGCCCCCCTGCTCCAGGTAGTACTCGAGCTCGAAGGAGCGGTCGAAGTGGTCCTCCAGGCTCCTCTTGCCCCGCCCGGTGATGACGACGATGTCGGTGATCCCGGCCGAGACCGCCTCCTCGACCACGTACTGGATGGCGGGCTTGTCGACCAGGGGCAGCATCTCCTTGGGCTGGGCCTTGGTGGCCGGCAGGAACCGGGTGCCGAGCCCGGCCGCCGGGATGACAGCCTTGCGGACCTGCTGCGCCATAGAGCCGCTCTCCTCCTCGGGGGCCGTCGCCGGCCGGGCTCGGGCGGCGCCTCGTCACTCCCCTCGACAGCACGTTCTACCACGGCAGCGGAACTTGCCGTACAATTAGCACTAGAACATGACGAGTGCTAACGAAAGGGCTTCTCCCCCATGCCAACTTACGAGTACGCCTGCAAGGGTTGTGGCGAGCACGTGGAGGTGGTCCAGTCGTTCAAGGACAGCGCGCTCACCGAGTGCCCGGCCTGCGGAGGCCAGCTGCGGAAAGTGTTCGGCAACATAGGGATCACCTTCAAGGGGAGCGGTTTCTACAAGACGGACAGCCGTTCAGACAGCCGCAAGGCGGCCCGCAAGAGCGGCGAGGCCAAGGCGGGCGAGGCGGGGCCGGCCAGCTCCGGGGACGGCTCGGGCTCCACGGGGACGGCCTCTGGGGGGCCGTCTGAGGGACCGGGTCCCGGGGGGCGGGGTTCCGGGGGAGCGGCTTCCGGGGGGCCGGCTTCTGGGGGGTCAGGTCCCGCCGGCGCAGGGAAGGCCGGCGGCACGGCGTCATCCGGTCCCACGGCCCCCGACAGCAAGCCCAAGAAGGCCGCCGCGGCAACAGCGGGCAGCCCGTAGGCCTCTGCAGCGAGCCAGCAGGGTAGCCCGGGCCCAGCGAGTTAGGCTCGGGCCGGCTTTGGGGCCGGCCCTTGGGACCAGCCTTTGGGGGCAGGCCTTGTGGGTCAGCCTTTGGCCAGGCCGACCGGGCAGGAGACGCCAGTCCCGTCCAGGCCGCAGTAGCCCTTGGGGTTTTTGGCCAGGTACTGCTGGTGGTAGTCCTCTGCGTAGTAGAACCGGCCGGCGGGACGGACCTCGGTGGTGATGTGGGGGTAGCCAGCCTTGCGCAACACCACGTCATAGGCCTGCTTGGAGGCTTCAGCCGCTTCTTGCTGAGCCCCTGAGACCGTGAAGATGGCCGATCGGTACTGGGCGCCTACGTCGTTGCCCTGGCGCATGCCTTGGGTGGGGTCGTGGCTCTCCCAGAACAGCTTGAGAAGCTCCCCATAGCTCACCACCTCGGGCTCGAACACCACGAGCACGGTCTCGGCATGGCCGGTGAGGCCGCTGCAGACGCGCTCGTAGGAGGGGTTGGGCACCTTGCCGCCGGAGTAGCCGGCGGCGGTCACCCAGACCCCCGGCTGCTGCCAGAAGATCCGTTCGGAACCCCAGAAGCAGCCCATGGCGAACAGGGCACGCTCGGTGCCCTCCGGGGACGGCCCGGCCAGGGGGCGCCCGTTGACAAAGTGGTGCAACGGCACTTCCAGGCGGACCGGGGGGGCGCCGGCGGGAGGCCGGGCGGGTGCACCGGTGTTCGGGGCCCTCGGGACCTCAGGCACCGCTCATCGACATTTCGGCTATGGCCATGGTGACGCCAGCAGCCGCCGACGGCAACCACTCGAGGTCGTTGCCCACGGCGCTCACAGTTTGCAATATGCGTTGGATGCTAGAGGCGATCGTGACTTCCCGGACCGGGGTGCCCAGGGTACCGCCCTCGATCAAGAGACCGACCGCCCCGACCGAAAAGTCCCCGCTCACCAAGTTGACCCCCGAGTGCAGCCCGCTCACCGCCTGCACGAGGAGCCCGTCGCTCACGCCGGCCAGCACGGCTTCGGCGCTCGGCTCGCCCGGCGCGAGGTAGACGGCGCGGGCACCCACGCTCGGCCCGGACTTGAAGCCGGCCCGGACCGCGCTGGCAGTCGACGAAGTGCCGGCCCGCCGAGCGGAGGTGCTGTCGTAGAGGAAGCGCCGGAGCACCCCTTGCTCGATCATGGTGTTGTGCCGGCAGGCCAAGCCCTCGTCGTCGAAGCACGCCGCCCCCCACGCCGCCTGGTTGGTCGGGTCGTCGACGAGGGTGACGAGCGGGCCCGCCACCGCCTCGCCCATGCGTTCGGCGAACAGCGACCTCCCCTTCAGCACCCTCTCCCCGCTCAGCACCGAGCCGAGCAGGCCCAGCAGCTGGGCGCTCACCCGAGGCTCGAACACGACGGTCAGGTGCCGCGAACGCGGCTGCACCGCCCCGAGGAGCCGTACCGCCCGGGAGACGGCTTCGCCGGCCGCCTTGTCTGCCACGAGGTCCGAAGGTGCCCGGCCCACGCTGTGGCCCACCGCCACCTGGCTATCGGCCCCCTCCCCGGCGACCGCCATGACCGACAGGTAGCAGGCGGTGGAGCGGTCCGAGGCCCTCATGCCGAGGGAGCTGGCCACCGCCATCTCGTTCGCCACGTCCCCCCACGTCGCCGACTCCACCTGGCGGACGCGGGGGTCGCCGGCACGAGCCCGGCGTTCGAGGTCGAGGGCGGCGTCGACCTTGCGTTGCGCCGGGTAGCCCGGGAGCTCGTCGCGCCACAGGTCGAGCACCGCAGGAGCCGCCCCATCGGGCCCCGGGAGACCCACCCACGTCTCTGGGGTGGAGAAGGCGGCGTTGTCGCGGGCCTCGTCCAAGGTCTCGCCCAGCACCTCTTCGTCGAGGGAACCGGCGTAGGCAAAGCCCTGGCGGCTCCCCGCTGCCTCCCTCCCCGCTACCTCCCTCCCCGCCACCACCCTGATGCCGGCACCGGCCGAGGTGGCCGAAGAGAGCGACTCCACCTCGCCTTCGAACACCCGGACCTCCGTCTCCGCGCGCCGCGAGACGTAGACCTCGACGGCCTCGCCCTGGCGGGACCAGCCCGCTACTTTCTCCGCCAGCTCCAAGAGCTCGCTCAACGGGCCGTGCCCCCGATGGTGAGGGCCTTGACCCTGAGCGTGGGTTGGCCCATGCCGACGGGTACGCCTTGGCCCTGCTTCCCGCAGGTGCCCGGCCAGCCCATGGCGAAGTCGTCGGCGATGACGTCGATGTCGCGCAGCACCTGGGGGCCATTGCCGATGAGGTTGGCGTCGCGGATCGGGTCGGTCAACCTGCCGCCCTCGATCAGGTAGGCCTCGGTCATCCCGAACACGAAGTCACCGGTCGCCGTGTTGACCTGGCCGCCGCCCAACTGGGCGACGTAGACCCCGCGAGGGGTCTGGCGGATGACCTCCTCGGGGCTCTCGCCGCCGTTGGCCACGAACGTGTTGGTCATGCGCACCATGGGGAGATGCTGGTAGCTCTGGCGCCGCCCGTTGGCCGAGCCCGGCCGGCCCTCCTTGCGCGCCCGCAACCAGTCCCACATGTAGTCGGTGAGGACGCCGTCCTCGATGAGGACATTGCGCGAGGTCGGGTGGCCCTCGTCGTCGACAGCGAGCGCCCCCCACTGGTGGCTCATCGTGCCGTCGTCGACCAGGGTCACGAGCGGGCTCGCCACCTGTTCGCCCACCCGCCCGGCGAACACCGACACCGCCTTGGCGATGTGGTCCGCCTCCAGGCCATGGCCGCAAGCCTCGTGGAACAGCACCCCACCGCTGCCGCACTTGATCACCACCGGCAGGGTGCCCGAGGGTGCCGGCTTGGCCCGCAGCTTGAGCAGCGCCCGCCGGGCGGCCGCCCGGGCCAGCTCTTCGACGTCGTACTGGTCGAAGATCTCAAAACCCATGGTGGCCCCGACGGACTCGCTCCCGGTCTGCATACCGGTGTCCCCGCTGGCCACGACCGACACCCCGAAACGGACCCTGACCTGGTCGTCGCCGGCGAGCACGCCGTCGGAGTTGGCCACCAGCACCCGGCGCCGGCTGTC
>JBOGGK010000473.1:0-1687 GCA_050744045.1 Acidimicrobiales bacterium
GCCTACAATAAAAGATGTTCCGGGAGCAAGCGGGCAAGGGATGACGGCCGCTCGCAACGGTCGCGCGCCGGGCGCCGGCGCTCCCCCGCGGGGCCCGACGCCAACGGCGGGGTAGCCGATGGCTGCACTCGAGCCAGACGTGGTCGAGACCGCTGCCGAGGCGGAGCTCCTCGCGCGCCCACCGCTCATCGTCGTCGAACGGGTGCGGGCTTTCATGGACGAACGGGGGCTCGGCGACGGCCCGGTCAGCGCCTCTCGCATCGGCGAAGGCGGTGGTTCCAACTTCTCGTTCCTGGTCGAGCGGGGCGGGGAGCGCTACGTGCTCCGACGGCCGCCGCGGCCGCCGCTCCCGCCGTCGGCCCACGACGTCGTGCGGGAAGCCCGGCTGCAGCTGGCCCTGGCGCCGCTCGGTACCCGGGTCCCGCCCATACGGGCCGTCTGCGAAGACGAGGCGTACCTGGGGGTGCCTTTTTATGTCATGGGCTACGTCGACGGCTTCGTGGTCACCGACGAGCTCCCGCCCGGCCTCGACGGCCACGAGACTGCCTGCCGCCGCCTGGCCGAAGACCTCGTCGACTCCCTGGTGGAAGTGCACGCGGCGGACGTGACCGCCCCGGGCCTGGCTCCTCTGGTGCGCCGGGGCAGTTACCTCGACCGCCAGGTGCGACGTTTCTCGCAGTTGTGGGAGCTCAACGCCACCCGCTCCCTCCCCCGGGTCGCCGAGGTGGGCGCCCGGCTGGGGGCCACCATGCCCGAGCCGACGGCCCCGGTCGTCGTGCACGGCGACTACCGGCTCGGGAACATGATCGTCGTACCCGGCCGCCCCCAGCCGATCGTCGCCGTGCTCGACTGGGAAATGGGCGCCATCGGCGACCCGCGAGCAGACGTCGGCTACCTCCTCGCCACCTACTCCCCACCCGATGGTGAACCGAGCCCGCTCGGCACCTCCCCGGTGACCGCCAAGCCGGGCTTCCTCACCCGTGACGAGCTTGTGGCCCGCTACGCAGAACGCAGCCGGCGGGGCCCCGAGCCGTTGGAATGGTTCGAAGCACTGGCCCTGTGGAAAGCCGCCGTGTTCTGCGAGGCGATCTACGGCCGCTTCCTCCGGGGAGAGCTCACGGCCGCCGACGAGCGGGCGGCCGCCTTCGAGCACATCGTCCCCGCCCTGGCAGAGGGGGCGGCGGAGCGACTGTCCCGGGCCCGCTCGCCCCGGTCCGGGCCGGGGCAGGGACGGGGCCGGAGATGAGGGCCCAGCCGCCGGTCCCCGAGCGGCGGGCGACGTCGGCGACTCGCGCGGGCCAGACCCAGCGTCGACAAGGCGACCGCAGCACTTATCGGCTGTCCTCACGACCGAGCAGGGCATTCAGTACCTCGAGGTCCGCCCGCCGTCTCTGCACGTCGCCTGACAGGTCAGCACCGTGGTCATTGTTGACCCCGCCCGACAGCACAGGTGCCGGCGCTGGCGAAGGGCCCCCGAACACGTCGGCCAACCACAAGGTGCGCTCGCTCGGCCAGTAGCGCAAGATGGTAACCGAGCCGTCGGGCAGGTCGCTTACGAAGCCCTCGGCGCTGAGGAAACCGGCCCAGCTCAGGTGGACGGCGTCGTAGTCCCTGGCCACGGCGTCCCAGTCGGGGACGACCTGGCCGGCGATCGCTGCCCGGGCTGCCCGCTGGCCCGGTACCGAGA
>JBOGGK010000474.1:0-4423 GCA_050744045.1 Acidimicrobiales bacterium
GTGCTCAGCTCAAGGCCGGCATTGAGGTTGGCCTGCACCATGGTCACGTTCCGGAGCAGCTGGCCCAGGCCCTCGAGGGCGTAGTACTCGCACTGGATGGGCACCACCACCTCCGTGGCGGCGGCCAGACCGTTCACGGTGAGCAGTCCCAGGGAGGGCGGGCAGTCGATGAGGACGAAGTCGAAGTCCTCTTTTACGGTCTCAAGGCCGCGCCGCAGACGCAGCTCCCGGCTGAAGGCGGGCACCAGCTCGATCTCGGCCCCGGCGAGGTCGATGGTGGCGGGGACGAGAAAGAGGTTTCGCAAGTTGCTGGGCTCGATGCAGTCCTCGATGGGCACGTCGTGGAGGATGACGTCGTAGACCGAGGCCTCGAGGTTGCGAGCATTGACCCCAAGGCCCGTGGTCGCATTGCCTTGGGGGTCGAGGTCGACGATCAGTACCCTGTAGCCGAGCTCAGCCAGGGCGGCGCCTAGGTTCACCGCGGTAGTCGTCTTGCCCACCCCGCCCTTTTGGTTGGCGATCGCGAGCACCCGAGGCAGCGGAGGCCTCCCCGCCGGCATTTCGCCGAGGTCACGGACATCGTGGAGCCCCTGCCCGGTAGCCTTCAGGTGCTCGAGGGTGAGCACGTCTGCGCTCGGGGGGTTGTGGTCCCCGTCGGTGCCGGATGTTCCCGACGGAGCGCGCCCGGGCCCGCTGCCGCCGGGGGCAGGCCCAAGCTGCTTCCCGGTGGCCGCCGCCCCTTCGCCCCGGGGCGGCCCGTCTTCCAGGGCCGTCCTCCCCGGGCCGGTCGCCGTCCAGGTGGCCTCCGGGTCGGGGGTCGCCGCCGTCCAGGTGGCCTCTGAGCCGGGGCCTTCCGTGCCGGTCCCAGGCTGCCCGCTGGCGCCCTGCCGCGCTGCCGCCTCCTCCCGCATGGCCCGGAAGATCGACGAAGCACGTTCACGCCGTTGTTGAGAGCCAGCCATCCCGCCCCCATCCTGTCCGCTGGCGGCGCGATCGGCAAGCGCCTGTTCGGCTGAGGGCGACGACTGGCGCTGGGCTCGGTGCCCCCAACCGTCCATGTTCCACGTGTTACCATACGGTGAAACACCCCCCTGGTCAGGTCAGGGCCGCGACACAGGAAAATTAAGGAGCGCGAGTGCCCACCGAGTTCGACAAGGGGCTGCTGGTGGGACTACTCATCGGGGAGGGCCATTTCGGCGGCGACGGCCGGCAGCCTCAGGTGACTCTCAGGATGCACGTCCGCCACGAGGACCTCTTTGCCTGGATCGAGGAGAAGTTCCCCGGGGGCCGGCTCTACGGGCCGTACGACCACGGCGGTCGCCACTATTTCCAGTGGATGGCGCGGGGCAGCTACTTACGCGAAGTGATCGTCCCTCTGCTGGACGAGAAGCTGGCTCCCAGGGTGGACCCCGTGGCGAGCTTGCGCTACGAGCAGATGAAGGCTCAGTACCGCCGCCGTATCCAACCGGCGGGGGAGCAGCCCGCCGTCTCATCGCCGGTTACCGGCCCCGGGCCAAAGACCAACCGGGCCAGGCCCCGCGCCCCGGTGCCGCCGAGTGGTCGGGGGCGGCCGAGCATCGAGGAGATCTTCAAGCGGCTGAGGGCCGAAGGCGGTGATCGAAGCGACGGGTAGGCCCAGACCGTGTAACCGGGAGGCACAGCCGTTACCGCGGGCGCCGCTCAGAACAGAGGGCGCTTGAAGGGCACGCCGACGCGTCTCGGGTAGGCCTCCGGGCACCCACGCTGGCAGCTCAGGCGGGAGATCGACACCGGGCCAGCGGAGGTGGCGACGGTCTCGGCGCCGGAGAGGACCAACCCAAGCCGGGCCAGGCCGCGGGCCGGCCAGCGGCCTGGCCCGCCCTGAGGGGGGTCGGCTACCAAGAGTTCGCCGCCCACGTGGAGCAACGGTGCCCCGCACTCGGCCGTCGGCCCGGGAGGCCCCAGGGCCCTCGCCGTCACCAAGTCGGCGCGGTGGCGGTCGGGTCCTCTCGCCAGCAACTCCGCCCGCTCGCATACCACTTGGCAGCGGCTGTCGACGCCGAGCACGCCGATGGTCAGCGTCAGCCAGCGGGCCCGCCGTTGGTTGCTGTCGACCAGGAGCCACCGGCTCGCTGGCCAGGCCAGGGCAAGGACGAGAGCGGGGAGGCCACCCCCGCTACCGAGGTCGACCGCCCAAGCGGGGGGCGCGGTGGCTACGGCTGTGAAGGCGAGGCTACGTGACAGCTGGTCGTCGACGTCGCCGGGCCCGAGGAAACCCAGTGACCGTGCTTCCTCCAGGAGCGGCAGGAGGCCTTGCCGGTCCTGGTCGACCAGTTCCAGGAGCTGCGGCGTTGTCCGGCGAGCCACCGGAGCCACCAGCTTCTAGGTTAAGGTTTCGCTTTGAGCTTCCACCAGGTCCGGGTGGGCCGTGGGCTCGGTATCGGCAACAGGCACGAGCACTACCCGGCGGTGAGGTTCCTCGCCTTCAGAGATGGTGGTCACCCCGGCGATGGCATTGACGGCGTCGTGGACCACCTTGCGGTCGGCCGGGGGCATGGGTTCGAGCGCCCGTTTGGTATTGCTGGCCCGCACCTCGTTGGCGACCTGTTGGGCGAAGCGAGCGAGCGCCTCTTGGCGGCGTTTGCGGTAGCCATTTATGTCGACGACCACCCGGCAGTCCGAGGGAGCCGAGTTGTGTTGCAACACGATCCGAGTGAGCTCCTGCAAGGCGAGCAACGTCGTGCCCCTGGGGCCTATCAAAGTGCCCAGGTCTTCCCCGGTGAGGCGGACCTCGAGGATGTCCTCGGTCAACTCTGTCGAGCTGATGGTGGCGCTCACCCCCATTTCGTTGACCAGCCCCCGCAGGAACTCCTCCGCCAGGTGGGCCTGCTCGTCGGTAGACGCAGTTTTCACATCGTCGAAGCTAGTGCGCGGCGGCCCTGGCTTGTCCGTCGCCCCCCCTGGCCCGGCCCGGCGCCGGCGACGCGCCCGGGGCGGTGTGCCCTCTTTCGGGTGACCTTCGCCGCCGATGGGCCGCTTGGCGCCGCCGCCGGCCGCCTCCGGCTGGGTACCGGCAGCGCCTGGAGCTGGTGCCTGGGCAGGCCCGGCTTGGGTCGGCGCCGTGGCGCGGCCGTGGCGACGGTCCCGGCGTTCGCCTTTGGAGCGGGGGTAGCGGGGTTGGACGCGGGCCCGCACCCGGGCTTCCTCTTTCAGGCGCCCGAAGAGGCCGATCTTCGCTTCGGCGACGACCTCGAACTCCGCGTCCGGCTCCGCCACCCCGAGCTGGTAAAGAGCAAGCTTCTTTGCCTCGTCGACGGTCCGGCCCGTCGTCTCCACCCAGTCCATCATCTCCCCTTGCGTCTGCGGTTACGGTTCCTCTGGTTGCTGCCCGACGCGCCCGCGTAGCGGCTGGGGCTCTTCCCCGGCGCCTTCCCATTGGCCTTGCCGTTCGTGGAGGGCCCGGTGCGGGCAGGCTTGGCGTTGCGCCGGGGCCCGTTGCTGCGGGCTGGCACTTGGCGGGGCCCGAGCGGTAACGCCTTGGGCAGCTTTCGGTCCCCCCCGTCGTCGAGCCCGGCCTCGAGCACGTCGATGTCCCTGTCGTCGTGCGCCACCAGGGCCTTCACTTTCGGGTCGTAGCGGTACATGAGGTACTGCTGGGTCACCCTGAACAGGGCCGACACCGCGTAATAAAGCACGAGGCCCGAGGGGAACCTGACGCAGAGCAGCCCGAACACGATCGGGAAGTACCGCATCATCCGCATCTGCGGGTTGGCCTGCTGGCTCTGGCGCACCATGGGGTTCAGGTTGGTGATCTGCACCTGCTGGTAGTAGTTGGCCGCGATCATCACCAGCAGCAGCAGCAGGGCGCCGAAGACCTGCCCCGCCCCGAGGTGCTTGGTGATCGTCGTCCAGGCGTCGTTGGCCAGGTCGAGGCCGAAGAACGGTATTTGCGCGCCGTGCTTGCCGACGGCCGCGATCTGCGCCGCCGTCTCCCGGTGAGCGTTGCTCATGAGCGCGGCGTACATCTTGGTGTGATGGTTTATGTACTGCGGTGAGGCGTAGCAGACCTGGGCGACGCCCTTCCCAGGGCACTTGTAGTGGCTCAGGCCCTCGATCACCCGGTAGAGCACGTAGAACAGGGGCAGCGGGATCAACGTCGGTATGCAGCTACCGAACGGGCTCACCCCTTCGTCCTTGTACAGCTGGGTCAACGCCTGGTTGAGCGCCACTCGGTCGTGCTTGTACTGCTGCTGGAGCTGCTTCATCTTGGGCTGCAGCTTCTGCATGGCGAGCATGGACCGCGTCGATTTGAGGGTGAGCGGCACCACCAGGAACATGAAGGTGAGGCCGAGCAGGATGATGGCGGCCCCGAAATTGGGGATCACCGAGTAGAACGCGGCCAGGACCCAGCCGACGAGCCGGCTGAGGGCGGTCACCGGCGACC